>NZ_PVZF01000013.1 GCF_003002055.1 Kineococcus rhizosphaerae | reverse complement strand
GAGAGGTCCTTCGAAGCATCACGCGGTGGCCGCCTTCTACGTGTCAGCCACGCCTGTCACCGGCCTGGTCGTACACCACTCTGGTGGACACAACCCGGAAGCCAAGTCGTACTCGGAACGCCTCTTCGACTTCTCGCGCATCGAGCACCTGGAGCCCGGTCTGGCTGAAGAAGCGCTGCTCGCCCCGGCGCGTGCGGAATCCGTCGACTGGGAACCCGCGGCGGCAGCACTCGTCCTGCGAGAAGCCTCGGGGTACCCGTACTTCATCCAGCAGTTCGGCCAGGACACCTGGAACGAAGCGACGGGACCCGGGATCGACCTCACCGACGCACGGGTCGGGGTCGTCTCCGGCAGGGCCACCCTCGACTCCGGCTTCTTCCGCGCCCGCTGGGACCGCGCCACTCGCGGTGAGCAGCAGTACTTGCGAGCCATGGCGGTCGATGGTGACGCGGGCAGCTCCTCGGGCGAGGTCGCGACGCGGTTGGGCAAGCGGAACAGCAGCCTGGGGCCGGTGCGGGCGAAGCTGATCGAGAAGGGGCTCGTCTACGCCCCCGAGCACGGGGTCGTCGCCTTCACGGTCCCGGGGATGGCGGCCTTCATCGCTCGTCAGCCCGAGGCCTGATCAGGCGTCGAAGCCGGTGTCGTCGGCGGCCTCGCCGCGCACGACGGCGGCCAGCCGGGCCAGCCAGGCGGCACCGGCCTCGTCGTGGACGGTGTGCCGCGGCACGAGGACGGGGTAGGGCGTGACGGGGACGCCGTCGGCGGGACGGACGTCGACGTGGACGACGACGTGGCCCTGGGCGTGCAGCCAGTCGGCCATCGCGTAGTCGGTGCGGGAGTCCCCGACCGTGCGCCAGGCCGTGGGCAGCGGGCCGTCGGCGGCCAGCAGGCGCAGGGCCGTCTCGGCGCCGCGGTCCTTGCCGAGCAGCACGGACTCGACGTCGGTCGAGATGATCGTGGGGTCGATGCGCCAGTCCACGGCGCCGTGGGCGTCGGGCACGGACACGCCCTTCCAGGTGACGCCGAGGTCGAGCTCGGCGAAGACCTGCAGCGCGGCCTTCTCGAACTCGGGCTGGCGCGCGAGGTAGGTCGCGGAGTCCACGTCGAGGCGCTGCTCGAGGGAGACCATGGCGCGCTTGCCGCCGTCGACGAACAGGACGTCGCCGAAGTCGTCGCGCGCCAGCGCCTCGAGGCGCTCGACGGCCTCGGCGGGGACCGCGACGGCCCGGTCGACCTCGACGTCGCCCATGCCGCCGGCCGTGACGCTGAACGTCACGGCGCCCTTCTCGCAGACCGCGTGCAGCCGCGCACCGGCGGGCAGGCCCGCGGCGAGGATCGGGCCGACGACCTGCTCGCGGAGGAACTCGTCGGAACGGCCCGTGTTGAAGACGACCGGGATCCCGGCGGCGAGGAGTTCGAGGAGGCTGTCGAGGAGGCCGGGGGCGCTGATCGAGCGCGTCACGGGGCTCGCGATCGGGCCGTCGACGTCGAGGAGGAGGCCGAAGGGCGGGGCGGTCGTCACCCCCCGATCCTCCCACCCGCGCGGAGGTGCCCGGCCGCTACTCCGCCACGACGGAGCGGCGGTCGCGCTCGGCCAGGACACCGTCCCAGTCGACGCCGCAGGCGGTGGCCAGGGCGCGCAGGTCGCCCAGCGCGGCGGTGCGCAGGTCGTCGGCCAGGCCCGCAGCGGCGGTGTCGGAGCTCGCGGCGACGGCGTGCAGCTGCTCCAGGTAGCCGGTCAGGGCGCTGACGTGGTCGGCGACGGGCGCCGGCGGCTGGGGGTGGTCGGTGTCGGTCATGCCCACAGGGTGGCGGGTGCGCGGCGGGCCGGCGAGGGGAGGCCCGTGACCGCCCGTGCCCCGCCCGTCGCGCCGCCGCACCCGGGGGGCGCCGGACGGGCGAACCTCCGGCGTCGGCCTGCGCAGCGGGCGGGGCCCCTGGGAGGGTCCGGCCGGTGCGCCTCCTCGTCCTGCCCCTCGCCTCGCTCGTCCTGGCCCTCGGGGCCTGCGGCACGCAACCCGCTCCCGGCTCCTCCGCCGCGAGCGCTGCGCCCACCTCCGAGCCGACCTCGTCCGACGACTGGACGCAGACGCCGGAGGAGGCCGCGGAGGAGGCCGCGCACTTCGACTGGCTGCAGGGCGGGCCGATGGCGACCTCGATGCCGACGCGCACGTGCGTCTTCCAGGACGACTCCGAGGAGGGCGACACGACCCCGGCGGACCCCGAGGAGACGTTCGTCCCCTCGTCCTCGAGCTGCTTCGACCCGCAGCAGTACCAGACCGAGTCGAACTGCACCCCGCCGCCGGACCTGCCGGAGGGCGGGACCTACGGCTGCATCGACTTCCAGCTGCTCACCCAGCGCCTCGTCGACGACTGGAACCGGTACGCGGACGCCGAGGACGCCCGGAACGCGGCGAGGTACGGCCTGACGCTGGAGGAGTTCCGCGCCGAGAACCCCGACCGGCACGCGGACGGGTCCCCGGTCGACGCGCCCTGAGGTCAGGTGAAGACGTCGAGGACCGCCTTCAGCACCCGGAACGGGAACGTCACGACCGTCCACACGAGGCCGGCGGCGTCGGTGACCTCGGCCGCCCCCTCGACGACCCGGCCCACCCGGCGGCGCCGTCGCCCGCGTCTGCTCACCCCCGCAGCACAGCACGACCGTCCGGGAGTGCTCAAGGGCGGTCCGCGGCACGCCGATGCCCGGAGGATGCGTCCTACGACAGGGCTCCCGGCGGTGACGGCGGTGGCGCTCGCCTGGCCGACGGTCCTGTGGCCGCACGCCGCGGCCGGCCAGGTCGCGTTCTCGATCGCGCAGGTCGTCGTCGTGGGCCTGTCCTGGGCGGCCGTGCGCGGCCGGACCGGGCGCCTGCGCGTCGTGCACGGGTGCATCGCGGCGGCGTTGACCTCCTGGCTGGCGGGCGACGCGCTGTTCGCCCTGTGGGTGGAACCGACGTCGACGTCGGTGGTGAGCGCCAGCGACGTGCTCTGGGTCCTGGGGTACCCGCTGCTGGGCGTCGCGCTGGTCTCCATGCTCCGGCTGTGGTCGCCCGGGCGGCTGCGCGAGGCCGCGCTGGACGGGCTGGCCCTGACGACCGTCTTCGCGACGCTGACGTGGCAGTACCTGGTGGTGCCGCTGCTGGCCGCCTCGGACGGCGTCGGGGTCGCCCTGGTGAACTCCTTCTACCCCGTCGGCGACGTCGTCCTGTTCGCCGTCGGCGCCGTGCTGCTCTTCGCCCACGGCGTCGACCGGGGCCTGAAGGTGCTGGTGGTGGTGGCCCTGAGCGGCACCCTCGCCGGCGACCTCGCCGTGACGCTGCTGCAGTACCACCTGCCGGACTTCGACACGGACCGGCTCTCGGCGGTCCTGCTGGTCTCCGGCGCCTTCTTCGTCTGCGCCCAGCACCACCCCGCCGCGGCGCGCGACGCCATCGCCGCGGCGGCGACCCCCCGCCTGCACCCCGTGCGCGTCCTGTTCCTCGGGGTGGCGCTGTGCGCCCTGCCGGTGCTGCTGGTGACCGAACCGCGGGGATCGCGGTACGTCGTCCTGGGCGTCATGCTCGCCCTGTCGGGGATCGTCCTGACCCGCTTCCTCATCGTCGTGCGCCAGCAGGAGCAGGCCCGGCTCGCCCTGGAGTTCGCCGCCGACCACGACGACCTGACCGGTCTGCTCAACCGGGAGGCCGCCCACCGGCTCGTCCGTCAGCGCCTGGACCGGGGCGAGGGAGTGCGCGTGCACTTCCTGGACCTGGACGACTTCAAGCAGGTCAACGACACGTTCAGCCACGCCGCCGGGGACCACGTGCTCGTCGAGGTCGCGGCCCGGCTGGAGCGTTCCGTCCGCGCCGGGGACGTCCTGTGCCGCCTCGGCGGGGACGAGTTCGTGGTGGTGACCGGGGAGACCTCCGAGAGCGCGGCCCTGGCGGAACGGCTGGAACGGGCGATCCGCGAACCCGTCGCCTTCTGCGGGGCCGAGCTCGGCGTGGGCGTCAGCATCGGCGTGGCGTCCTCGGCGGGCCGCAGGCGGACCCTGGAGGAACTGGTCAAGGAGGCGGACGCGGGGATGTACCGCGAGAAGCGGCGCCGCAAGGACCAGACGACCCGGGGTCCCGACGTGGCCCGCGCCACCTCGTGGTGATCCTCCTGCGCTGACCTCCCCCCGTGCCGACGGCGCGGGGTCAGTCCCCGGACGACTTCCGGGCGTCCCGCCCCCCGTCGAGCCCGAGCACCTCGTCGTGGTGGAGGTTCGACGCGGTGCGACCGTGCTCACCTCCGCAGGATGGCGCAGCGGCCCTCGATCGCGCTGCGGGATTCCTTGATCGCGGTGCGGGATTCCTTGATCGCGGGGGTCAGTGGACGGAGTGGGTGAGGGGGACGCCGGGACGGTAGGCGAGGTGGGTCACCGACGGGGCGTCCAGGACGTGCAGGTCGGCGCGGGCACCCACGGTGAGGCGGCCCACGTCGGTGCGGCGCAGCGCCTGCGCCCCGCCGAACGTGGCGGCGTGCACGGCCTCGGCCACGGTCAGGTGCATCTGCAGGACGGCCGTCGCGACGCAGAACGCCACCGAGCTCGTGTAGCTGGACCCGGGGTTGCAGTTGCTCGCGATGGCGACCGTCGCGCCCGCGTCGAGCAGCCGGCGCGCCGGAGCCAGCGGCTGACGGGTCGACAGGTCGCACGCGGGCAGGACCGTGGCCACGGTCCGCGAACCCGCCAGCGCGTCCACGTCGGCGTCGGACAGGTGGTTCACGTGGTCCACGCTGGCGGCGTCGAGCTCCACCGCGAGGCGCACGCCGGGGCCCTGCGTGAGCTGGTTGCCGTGCACGCGCAGGCCCAGGCCCTTCCCCTTCGCGGCCAGGAGCACCGCGCGGGAGGCGTCCTCGTCGAAGGCGCCCGTCTCGCAGAACACGTCGGCCCAGCGCACGTGCGGCAGCACCGCGTCGAGCTGGGGGCCGAGGAGTTCGGCCAGGTAGTCCTGCGGGTCGGCACCGGGGGCGACGATGTGCGCACCGAGCCACGTGACCTCGTCGGTGAACTCGCGCGCCAGCCGCGCGGCGCGCAGCTCCTCGGCGGGAGTCAGGCCGTAGCCGGTCTTCGTCTCCAGCGTCGTCGTGCCCTGGGCGCGGGCCTCGGCGACGTGCCGGCGCAGGCTGCGGCGCAGTTCCCCGTCGGTCGCGGCGCGGGTGGCGGCGACGGTCGTGGCGATCCCGCCCGCGGCGTAGGGGCGCCCCGCCATCCGGGACTCGAACTCGGCGGTCCGGTCGCCGGCGAAGACGAGGTGGGAGTGCGAGTCGACCCAGCCGGGCAGCACGGCGCGCCCGCACACGTCGACGCGGTCGTCGGCGTCGGGCGCCGCGCCCGCGGGGCCGACCCAGGCGACCCGGTCGTCCTCGACGACGAGCGCGGCGTCGGTGATGCGGGCCAGCGGGTCCCTCTCACCGGCGGGGCCGTCGAACTCCGGGTCGTTCGTGGTGAGTTCGCTGATGCCCGTGTAGAGGGTGCTCACGGCAGGCTCCGCAGGATCTCGACGAGGCGTTCTCCCGGGACGGCGAGGTGGACGCCCCCGCGCACCCGGAACTCCCCCGCCACGACGACGTCGGTGACGTCCTGGGCGGCGGCCGTCATCGCGAGCTGCGCCGGGTCCGAGCCCGCGGTGCGGACGGAGTCGGTGCGCACGGCGACGAGGTCGGCGGGCTGACCCACCTGCAGGGAACCGCCCTCGAGCCCGAGGCTGCGGTGCCCACCCGTCGTCAGCGCGGCGACGAGCTCGGCCGGGGAGAACACCCCGCGCCGCAGCGAGCCCAGCCGGGAGGCGCCCTCCAGGCCGCGGGTCTCGGCGAACGGGTCGACCACGGCGTGCTGGTCGGTGCCGAGGGCGAGCACCGACCCCGCGTCGACGAGGGCCCGGTAGCGGCCGACGCCGTCGCCGAGGTCGGCCTCCGTCGTCGGGCACCCCGCGACCGAGGCCTGCCGGGCACCGAGCAGCGCCACGTCGGCGTCGGTGACGTGGTTGGCGTGCACGACCGTGAGCGCGGGGCTCAGGGCCCCCGCGCGGTCCAGGAGTTCGGTCGGGGTGCAGCCGTAGGCCCTGCGGCACGCCTCGTTCTCGGCGGGTTGTTCCGAGAGGTGGACGTGCACCGGCGCGCCGAGGTCCCACGCGGTCTCGGCGACGACGCTGAGGTCGGCGGGACCGACGGCGCGGACCGAGTGCGCCGCGACGCCGACGCGGAAGAACTCGTCGGCGGGGATCTGCTTCACCCGCCGCGCCCACGCCTGCGCGGACCCGTCGGAGAACCGGCGCTGCTCGGGCAGCGGCGGTTCACCCGGGGCGGACGTCAGGTACAGCGTGTCGAGCAGCACGAGGCGGATCCCCGCCGTCCGGGCCGCGTCGCGCAGGGCGAGGGCGAACGCGTTCGGCTCGTCGTGGGGGGTGCCGTCGGGCCGGTGGTGGACGTAGTGGAACTCCCCCACCGCCGTGAACCCCGCGAGGACCATCTCGGTGAACGCGGCCGTCGCGAGGTCCCGGTAGGTGTCCGGGGTCAGGCTGCCCGCGAGGGAGTACATGGCGGTCCGCCACGTCCAGAACGTCCCCCCGTCGCCGTGGGTCCGGCCGCGCAGGCCGCGGTGGAACGCGTGCGAGTGGGCGTTGGCGAACCCCGGGAACACCAGACCGGTGAGTACCTCGTCCCCGGGTTCGGCGGGAGTTCCCGGGGTGAGGGCGGTGATCCGGCCCGCGACCGTGGAGATGCGGACGTCCGCGACCGCCCGGCCGTCCAGCCAGGCGGCCTGCGCGTGGAAGGTCACGATTCCCACATGGGGACGCGCAGCCCGCGTTCACGGGCGACCTCGGCGGCGCGTTCGTACCCGGCGTCGACGTGGCGCATGACCCCGGTGCCGGGGTCGTTGGTCAGGACCCGCTCGATCTTCTGCGCCGCGAGGTCCGTGCCGTCGGCGACGGTGACCTGACCGGCGTGGATCGACCGGCCGATGCCGACGCCGCCGCCGTGGTGCAGGGACACCCACGTCGCCCCGGAAGCGGTGTTCAGCAGGGCGTTCAGCAGCGGCCAGTCGGCGATCGCGTCGGAGCCGTCGGCCATGGCCTCGGTCTCGCGGTACGGCGAGGCCACCGACCCGGAGTCGAGGTGGTCGCGGCCGATGACGATGGGCGCGGAGATCTCGCCGTTCGCGACGAGCTCGTTGAACTTCAGGCCCGCGAGGTGGCGTTCCTTGTAGCCCAGCCAGCAGATGCGCGCGGGCAGGCCCTCGAAGTGGACCTTCTCGCCCGCCGCGGTGATCCAGCGGCGCAGCTTCTCGTCCTCGGGGAACAGTTCCAGGATCGCGCGGTCGGTGCGCTCGATGTCCTTCGGGTCCCCCGACAGCGCCGCCCAGCGGAACGGCCCGCGGCCCTCGGCGAACTGCGGGCGGATGTAGGCCGGGACGAAACCGGGGAACTCGAACGCGCGGTCGTAGCCGCCGAGGCGGGCCTCCTCACGGATCGAGTTGCCGTAGTCGAACACCTCGGCGCCGGCGTCCTGGAACCCGACCATGGCCTTCACGTGCTTGGCCATGGCCTCGCGCGAGCGCCGCGTGAACTCCTCGGGGTCCTTCGCGGCGAGCTCGTGCCACTCCTCGACGGACACGCCCTCGGGCAGGTAGCTCAGCGGGTCGTGCGCCGAGGTCTGGTCGGTGACGACGTCGATGGGCGCCTTCCGCTCCAGCAGGTCGGTGAACACCGTCGCCGCGTTGCCGACGACGCCGACCGACAGGCCGCGGCGTTCGTCGCGGGCGGCCACGACCCGGGCCAGGGCGTCGTCGAGGTCGTCGGCCAGCTCGTCCAGGTAGCCGTGGTCCACGCGGCGCTGCAGGCGCGCGCGGTCGACGTCGACGACGATGACGGCGCCCTCGTTGAGGGTGACGGCCAGCGGCTGCGCACCGCCCATGCCGCCCGCGCCGCCGGTGAGGGTGATCGTCCCGGCCAGGGTCCCGCCGAACTTCTTGTCGGCCACCGCGGCGAACGTCTCGTACGTGCCCTGCAGGATGCCCTGGGTGCCGATGTAGATCCACGACCCCGCGGTCATCTGCCCGTACATCGTCAGGCCCAGGGACTCCAGGCGGCGGAACTCCGGCCAGGTGGCCCAGTCGCCGACGAGGTTCGAGTTCGCGATGAGGACGCGCGGCGCCCACGCGTGGGTGCGGAACACCCCGACGGGTTTGCCGGACTGCACCAGCAGCGTCTCGTCGTCCTCGAGGGTCTCCAGGGTGCGCACGATCGCGTCGTACGCCTCCCAGCTGCGGGCCGCCTTGCCGGTGCCGCCGTAGACGACGAGGTCGTCGGGGCGTTCGGCGACCTCGGCGTCGAGGTTGTTCATGAGCATCCGCAGCGGGGCCTCGGTCTGCCAGCTCTTGGCGTGCAGCTCGTTGCCGCGGTGGGCGCGGACCGGACGGGGACCGGACATCGACGGGACTCCCTCAGTTGATCTCGGTGACGGAACGGGCGGCGTTCAGGACGTCCCCCGAGGCGACCAGGGCCACGACGGCCTCGATCTCGGGGGACAGGAACCGGTCGGGACCGGGACCGGCGACGACGGTGCGGACCGTCCGCAGGATCGCAGAGGTGACCGGCCCCGGCAGCAGGGGCGCGCGCAGGTCCAGCGCGCGGGTGGCGGTGAGGACCTCGATCGCGAGGACCCGGGTGAGGCCGTCGAGGGCCTTGCGCAGTTTCCGCGCCCCGGCCCAGCCCATCGAGACGTGGTCCTCCTGCATGGCCGAGCTCGGGATCGAGTCGACGCTGGCGGGCACGGCGAGGCGCTTGAGCTCCGAGACGATCCCCGCCGCGGTGTACTGCGCGATCATCAACCCGGAGTCGACGCCGGCGTCGTGGGCGAGGAACGCGGGCAGGCCGTGGTTGCGGGCGGGGTCCAGGAACCGGTCGGTGCGCCGTTCGGAGATGCTCGCGAGGTCGGCGACGGCGATGGCCAGGAAGTCCAGCACGTACGCGACGGGCGCGCCGTGGAAGTTCCCGTTCGACTCCACCCGGCCGTCCAGGGTCACGACCGGGTTGTCGACGGCCGCGGCGAGTTCGCGCTCGGCCACGGCGCGGGCGTGGGCGGCGGTGTCGCGGCCGGCGCCGTGGACCTGCGGGGAGCAGCGCAGCGAGTACGCGTCCTGCACGCGCGTGCACTCCGGCCCCTTGTGGCTGGCGACGATCGGGGAACCGGCGAGCGCCCGGCGGACGTTGCCCGCGGCGACGCGCTGACCGAGCTGCGGGCGCAGGACCTGCAGGTCGTCGGCGAACACCGCGTCGGTGCCCAGGAGGGCCTCGACGGACAGGGCCGCGGCGAGGTCGGCGGTGGCGAAGAGGGTGTCGAGGGTGTCCAGCGCCAGGGCGAGCTGGCCGAGCATCCCGTCGGTGCCGTTGATGAGGGCCAGGCCCTCCTTCTCGGCGAGGACGACGGGTTCCAGGCCGTGGCGCGCGAGCGCGTCGCCGGCGTCGAGGAGGTTCCCCTCGCGGTCGCGGACGAACCCCTCGCCCATGACGGCCAGGGCGCAGTGCGCGAGGGGGGCCAGGTCGCCGGAGCAGCCGAGGGAGCCGTACTCGGTGACGACGGGCGTGAGGTGGGCGTTGAGCAGGCCGGCGTAGGCCCGGGCGGTCTGCGCGCGCACGCCGGTGCGGCCGGTCATCAGCGTCGACAGGCGCAGCAGCATCGTGGCGCGGACGACCTCGGTCTCGACCTCGGGACCGGAGCCGGCGGCGTGAGAGCGGACGAGGCTGCGCTGCAGCTGGGTGCGCTGGTCGCCGGGGATGTGCCTGGTGGCCAGGGCGCCGAAGCCGGTGGAGATGCCGTAGTGGGGTTCGACGTCGTCGGCGAGGGCCTCGATGCGGGCGCGGGAGGCCTGCACCTGCTCGAGCGCGGCGGGGTCGAGGTCGACGCGGGCACCGTGCCGGGCGACGGCCACGACGTCGGCCACGCTCACCGGGCCGGAGGAGACGAGAACGTTCTGCACGCCTCCATCCCACCCGACGCGGGGGGTTCCGTCAGCGGGTGGCGCGGCGCCGGTGTCCAGAGTGCTGGACACTTCACGGCGTGGTCACGTCCGCGGGAGCCCCGACCGTCGGGGCGGCGTTGCGGATCCTGTCGTTCATGGCGGCCCAGCAGGGCCCGGTGGCGGCGGCGACGCTGGCCCGGGCGCTGGGCCTGCCGCGCTCCAGCGTCTACCGGTTGCTGACCGAGCTGGCCGAGCAGGGCTTCGTCCTGCACTTCCCCGAGGCGCACCGGTACGGGCTGGGGATCGCCGCGTTCGAGCTGAGCTCGGGGTACGTGCGCCAGGAACCGGTGACGCGGCTGGGACGGCCGGTGCTGGCCACGCTCGTGGACCGCGTCGGCCAGAGCGCGCACCTGGCGGTGCTCGTGGGCGCCGAGGTCGTCTACCTCGTGGAGGAGCGCGCCCCACGGCGGCCGGCCCTGGTGACGGACGTGGGGGTGCGGCTGCCGTCGCAGCTGACCGCGAGCGGGCGGGCGCTGCTGGCGGCGCTGCCGCGCGAGCAGGTGCGGGCGCTGTTCCCGTCGGCGGCCGCGCTCACCGCGCGGGGCGTGCAGATGTCGTCGGCGCAGCTGCGCTCGGTGCTGGTGCAGACGCGCTCGCGCGGCTGGGCCGTGGAGGACGGCGAGATCACACCGGGGTTCGCGTCGGTGGCCGTCGCGGTCACCGACCGCAGCGGGTGGCCCGTGACGAGCCTGGCGGTGACGTTCGAGGCGGCGGCGGTGTCGCCGCAGCAGCGGGTGGAGCTCGCCGAGGCGGTGCGGCGGCACGCGCAGGAGCTGCGGCGGAGGTTGTTCGGGGGGTGAGGCGGGTCCTGGCGGCGTCCGCCAGGACCGTCCTCGAGCGGTGCGGGATTCCTTGATCGCGGTGCTGAATTCCTTGATCGCGGTGCGGGATTCCTCGATCGCGGCGGGGTCAGGACAGGGGCAGGCGTTCCCAGTCGCTGCTGAACTCCAGGCCGCTGCGCTTGAACAGCTGGGTCACGGGGCAGCGGCGTTCGGTCTCGGTGCGCAGGGTCTCGAAGGTCGCCTCGTCGGCGTCGGTCTGGACCCTGACCCGCACGGCGACGCGGTCGAAGTTCGCGTTGCCGTGCGCCCCGGCGCCGATGACGGCGGGGTTCAGGTCGCCCTGGACGTGGATCGTCCAGGTGCCGAGGGTGACGCCGAGGCCCTTGGCCACGATGCTGCCCGTCACCTGGTTGCACGAGGTGAGCGCGCCGAGGGCGTAGCTCAGCGGGCTCGGCGCGGCGTCCGCGCCCCCGAACGACGGGTAGGTGTCGGCGTCGAAGGTGTGCTGGTGCTCGCCGGCGACGGTGAGCCGCTGGGCGACTCCCGTGCCCTCGGCGTCGATCACGAACGGGACGGTCTGGGGGCTCACGCGGGCTCCTCTGCTCGTACGGTGGTTGAAGCTTCACCGTACGGTCGGCGAGGTGCCAGCGCGGCCCGAACGACCGCTGCGCTCAGCTCGTGATGCCGGCCTGCGCGCAGGCCGTGCTCGCCGCCCCCGCGCACAGCGCGTCGACCGTCGTGTACCCGTCCTTCAGGACCTTCGTGGCGACCTCCGCCTTGCCCACGGCCTGCGGCTTGAGCAGGACGGTCGGCACCGCCCCGTTCCCGTTGTCGGTGGTGCCGGTCGTGGCGGGGGTCTTGCCCTCGAGCACGTCGGCGACGAGCGTCGCGGTCGCGCGGGCCTGCCCGGGCAGGTCCTTGTAGACGGTCATGGTCTGCGCACCGCTCAGGATGCGCTGCAGCGCAGCGGTCTCGGCGTCCTGACCCGTGATCGGCACCCCGGAGTACCCGGCCTTGGCCAGGGCCTGCAGCGCACCGGCGGCCAGGCCGTCGTAGGCGGTGTAGACGCCCAGCAGGCGACGGCCGTGCAGCGAGGCGAGGGCCTGCGTCATCTCGACCTCGGCCTGCGCGGAGCTCCAGCCGGCCACGTACCGCTCGTCGGCGATCTCCACCTTGCCGTCCAGGACGGAGTGGGCGCCCTTGGCGAACAGGCCCGCGTTGTTGTCGGCCGGGTCGCCCTCGAGCATGACGATCGCGCCGCCGGAGGTGTCCGAGCCGATCGCGTCGAGGATCGCGGTGCCGCCCAGCTTGCCGACCGCGTCGCCGTCGAAGGACACGTAGTAGCTCAGCGGGACGTCCTTGATCAGCCGGTCGTAGGCCACGACCGGGACGTCGGCGGCCTTCGCCGCGCTCACCAGGGCGCCGGCCTGCGACCCGTCGATCGCGACGACGACCACGGCGGCGGCCCCGTCCTGGACGGCCTTCTCGCCCTGGGTGTTCTGGGTGGCCTGGTCGGCGGCGGTCTGCACGTCGACGACGCACTCGGGGCACCGCGCGTGCAGGGCGACGGTGAAGTTCGGGACGTCGTACGCCTGCGAGCGCAGCGACGTGGAGGGGACCAGGAACGCCACGTGCGGGGCGTCCGCGGCCGGTGCGGAGGAGGAGGCGGCGGTCGTGCTCCCCAGGCCGCAGGCGGACAGGCCGAGGGTGAGGGCCAGGGTCGCGGCAGCGGCCACGGTGCGGGCGGTGCGGTTCATCGGGTCTCGTCCTCGGTCAGCGGCGGGGGATCAGTAGCGGAAGTTCGCGACGGTGGAGCGCATGCGCGCGGTCATGTCCACCAGGTCGCTGACGGCGCGGTCGGAGTCGGCGGCGCCCGACTCCGTGGTGCGGGCGGCGGCGGCCACCGTGTCGATCGTGGCGGCGATCTGCCCGGCGCCCGTCGCGACGTCGGCGACGCTGCGGCTCATCTCCTGCGTGGTGGCGGCCTGCTCCTCGACCGCGGCGGCGATGGTGCCCTGGTAGTCGCTGATCTCGGCGACGACCGAGCCGATGCTGGCGATGGCCGAGACCGCGTCCTCCACGTCGCGCTGGATGGCGTCGACGCGGCGGGCGATGTCCTCGGTGGCGCGCGCGGTCTGCGAGCTCAGCTCCTTGACCTCCCCGGCGACGACGGCGAACCCCTTGCCGGCGTCGCCGGCGCGGGCGGCCTCGATGGTCGCGTTGAGGGCCAGCAGGTTCGTCTGCTCCGCGATCGAGGTGATCGTCTTGACGACGTCGCCGATCTCGGCGGAGGAGCGGCCCAGCTGGGCCATCGTGTCGCCGGTGTCGTGGGCGACGCGGACGGCGTTGCCCGCGACCTCCGCGGCCCGGGCGGCGTTGGAGGCGATCTCACGGATCGAGGACCCCATCTCCTCGGCCCCGGCGGCGGCCCCGCCGACGTTCGCGCTGACCTCCCCGGCCGCGCGGGCGACCGTGGCGGCGCGGTCGGAGACGTCCTGCGCGCCGGTGGCGATGGTCCGGCTGCCGGCCTGCAGCTGCGCGATGGCCTGCGCGAGCGCGGAGGCGTCGTCGTCGAGGCCGGAGACGGTGCGGCGCATGCTGTCGGTGGCCGCGCCCAGGGCCACGGCCATCGTCCCGACCTCGTCGCGCTGGTCGATGTCGACGCGGGCGGTGAGGTCGCCGTCGGCGACGCGGTCCAGGACGCCGACGACCCGGCGCAGCGGGCGCACGACGAGACGGGTGATCCAGACCGCCAGCAGCACCGACAGCAGGACGCCCAGGGCCGTCACGCCGGCCAGCAGCTGCCGGGCGCGGGAGTCGCTGCGGTGGGCCGCGGCGGCGGAGGCCGACCCGGCCTTCTGGTCGAGCTGGTCGAGCCGGTCGAGGGCGGTCTCGGCGTTCTTCGCCAGGATCGCGACGTTGCCCAGGTAGAGGGTCTGGAAGGACGCGCGGTCGGCGGGGTCGCCCGACGTCGCGAGCGGCACGAGGAAGTTGTCGCGGGTGCCGCGGTAGGCGCTCCACCAGGTGTCGAAGGCGGCGAGCTGCTCGCGCTGGGCGGCGCTGGTCGCGGTGGGCCGGTAGTCGCCGAGCCCGTCGTCGATCACCTGGTCGTCGGCGGTCAGGCGCTTCTGCAGGTCGCGGCGGGCGGTGTCGTCCTGGGCGAGGGCGAGGTTGGCCAGGTCGCGCTGGGACTGCATGGTCGCGGCCCGCACCTGCCCGAGCGCGGCGGCCGGCACCAGGTTGCGGGCGTAGATGTCCTCCGCGCGGGAGGTCACGTCCGAGATGCCCTGCAGCCCGACGGCGAGCAGGGCGCCGGCCATGACGGTGGACGTCAGGACGATCGCCCCGAGCTTCGTCGCGACCGAGCGGTCGGCGAAGCGCGTCCGGCGCGGGCGGCCGGCCTGCGCGGCGGGGGCTGCGGCTGCCGTCGACATGGGTGCGTGCTCCTCGTGACTCCCGGGGACACCCAGCGGTGCCCTGTGGAGGTCCATCGGCATCGGTGGCCGGGAGTTGAACCCGGGACGAGGAGCACGCCCTCACGCGGGGCGCCGTGCGCTCACGCCGTCGCGGCCGCAGCCGTCGCGATGACGTCCGCGACCTCGCGCGGGTGCGTCTGCATGACCAGGTGCGGGGCGTCCAGCTCGACGACCTCCTTGCACTGCGCGCGCTCGTAGCCGAACCGCTCGACGTCGGGGTTGATGGTGTGGTCGGCGGCCGAGACGATCCCCCAGGACGGCTTCGTCCGCCACGCCGCGACGGGCGCGCCCTCGCCGAAGGCGACCGCCGACAGCGGGCGCTGGGAGACGGCGAGCACCGCGGCGGTCTGCTCCGGGACGCCCGCGGCGAACACGGCGGGGAACGCGTCGACCTCCACGGACACGTCGGTGCCCGGTTCGCCGCCCTCGACGGGGTAGGGCGTGTAGACGAGGTGCGCGGCCAGGTCGGAGTCGGGGAAACCGCCCTGGAGCTGGCCCAGGCTCTCGCCCTCGGCCAGCGCGTACCCCGCGACGTACACGAGGCCGACGACGTTCTCGGCGGCGCCGGCGACCGTGATGACGGCCCCGCCGTAGGAGTGGCCCGCGAGCAGCACGGGACCCTCGACGGCCTCGGCGACGGCGCGCACCGAGGCGGCGTCGGCGACCAGGCTGCGGTTGTAGACGGGGGGCACCCGGACGGTGAACCCGCGGGCGAGCAGCTCGGCGGTCACGGGCGCCCAGCTGGCGGCGTCGGCGAACGCGCCGTGGACGAGGACGACGGTGGGAGTGGGCACGGGGACTCCTCGGGGTGGGCGGGGGCGGACGCTCCCGACGCTAGGCAGCCCCGGGCGTCCCGGCGTGGCCCTGACAGGGTCTGGTCCGGCGGGCGGGGGACGCGGGTGCGCGTCGATCGTGCGCACCCGTCCTGCCTCACGCGTCGAGCAGCGGTGCGAGGCCGTCGAGCAGCCGGTCGAGGCCGAAGGCGTAGGCGCGGTCGGGGTCGTGGGCGCTGCCGGTCGCGGCTCCGGCGGCGGTGCCGACGCGGACGGCCCGCGGGAAGCGGTCGGGGTCGAGGTACCGGGCCAGGACCGGCCCGGCTGCGGCCCACCACTGCTCGTCGGTGCCGGCGACGGCGGTGCGGGCCCGGGCCTCGGCGGCGTCGCGGGCGCAGGCGCGGACGAACAGGAGCAGGTGCGTCAGGCAGGCGTCGCGGGTGACGTCGTCGACGGGGGCGTCGTCGAGGGCGGCGAGCTCGTGCTCGTACTTCGCGGTCTGCCCCGGGCCCAGGGAGGGGCGCAGCGTGGACACCTCCGCCACCCACGGGTGGCGGGTGAGCAGGTCGTGGTTCTCGGCGGCGACGGCGGCGAGCCGGGCGCGCCACGGCCGTCCCGCCGTGTCGGTGCGCGTCATCGCGCGGTAGGCGGCGTCGACCATGAGGTCGAGCAGTTCGGCGCGGTCGGCGACGTAGGTGTAGAGCGACATGGGGGCCACGCCGAGGCGGGCGGCGACGCGGCGCACGGACACGGCCGCGAGCCCCTCGGCGTCGGCGAGGTCGACGGCCGCGGCGACGACGGCGTCGAGGTCGTGCCGGCGGCGGGGGCCGGGGGCGGGCACGGCGGCCGGGTCGCGCCAGAGCAGGGCGAGCGTGCGCGCGGGGTCGCCGTCGTTGGTGCGGTCGGGACTCACCCGCCGATCATCCCCGTCGATCACCCCCACCGATCACCCGTGAGCGGGAACACGGGCGACGGGTCCGCCGTTTGACTCCGTACATCGTACAGAGAGGGGTCCGCCGTGAGGATCACCGCGAGCGCGCTGTCGCTGACCGTCGAGGACGAGGAGGCGTCCGGCGCCTTCCTCGTCGACCACTTCGGGTTCACGGTCGCGATGCAGGCCGACGGGTTCGTCAGCCTCAGCCGGCCCGACGCCGGGATGAACGTGGTCTACCTGCGCACGGGGCTGCCCACCCTGCCCGCCGACCAGCGCGACGAGACCGCCCGCGGGCTCATCGTCGCGTTCGTCGTCGACGACCTGGAGGGCGAACTGGCCCGCCTGCAGGCCGAGGGGGTGCGCGTGACGATGCCGCTGACCGTGGAGGAGTGGGGCGAGCGGGCCTTCCAGGTCCGCGACCCCAACGGCGTCGTCGTCCAGCTCGTCGACTGGAACGGCTGAGGACCGGCCGCCGCCGGCCCCGCCGTCAGGTCCAGTACAGGTACCGGGCGGCGGGCAGGCGGTCGGCCACGGCCGTCTCGAACCACCCGCGCAGCTCGCGCATCGTGTCCTTGTCGTACACGTGCTTCACCGCGCCGAACCTCCCGTGCTTGCGGGTGCGGGTGGACTCGTCGAGGTCGAGCTTCGTGCGCGGGTACCAGCCGAGCTGGACCTCCTTGCTCTTCGGCGTGAAGCGGTGCGTGATGCACTCCACCGTCAGGTCGGCCTCGGCGGGCAGTTCGGCGGCAGCCGCCTCCAGCAGCCCGGCGTACTGCCCGCGCCAGTCGACCACCGGCATGATCGGCGCGATCGTCAGGCCCACGGGGTACCCGGCGCGGGCCAGCCGCCCCAGGGCGCGCAGGCGGGCGGCGACCCGCGCGGTGCCGCCCTCGAAGCGCTCGACGTCGGTGACGTTCACCGAGGCGCGCACGCGGGTCCGGCCGTGGTGCGGCAGGTCCAGCAGGGGCTCGACGTCGTCGTACTTCGTCGTGAACCGCAGCTGCACGGGCCCGGCCCACTCGTGCGTGCCGAAGTGCGTGATCGTGGCGGCCAGCGACCCCGTGACGTGCTCCAGGGCCAGCGGGTCGGTGTAGCAGGACGCCTCGAAGGTGGTGCCCTCGTGACCGCGCGCCGCCGTGCCCGACGTGACCGCGCCCGTGCCGACGACCTCGTCGAGACCGGCCAGGACGCGCGGCAGGTCCGCGTAGACGCGGGTGATCGGCGGGCCGGACAGCGACCCGGCCAGGTAGCAGTACTGGCAGTGGCCCGGGCAGCCCTCGGCCAGCGGGAAGGAGAAGTCGGCGCTCGGCGGGATGGGCGTGGGCCGGCGCTTGGACGCCGCGCTCGTGACGACGGCGAGCGTCCGCTTCGCGCGGGCGTAGGTCGCGCGCTCGTCCTCCCCGCGCAGGGGCGGCAGGCGGTCGCCGGACAGCAGGCGGACGTCGTCGACCCCGGCGGCGGCGAGGCGGTCGAGGATGGCGCGGCCGTGCGGTTCGGCCTGCGCGGAGGCGGTCACGAGGACGTGCCGCGGGGTCCAGAGGACGGGCTTGCCAGGGGCGTCGGTGACCATCACCAGGGTCAACGACCCCCGCGGCCCGCACCTTCCACCACGAGGTGTGACGTGTACGACCGCGCCGGCGGGGAACAACCCCGTCGTGCTCTCCGCCGTCTTCCGTTCCCTCGCCCGCGTCCGCGGGGCCAAGGCCCTGCACCCGCACGGTGCCGTCCTCGCGGCCACCGTCGTCCGGCACGGCCTGCGACCGGGGACGGGGGTCGGCTGGGTCGACGACCCGGGCGAGGACCGGGCCCTCGTCCGGTTCTCCCGGGGAGCCGGGCTGCCCGCCCCGCTGCCGGACGTGCTGGGCCTGGCGCTGCGGGTGGAGTCACCGGACGGGGACCCGTGGGACCTGCTGCTGTCGACGACGCTGGGCCGCCGGCTGCCGTTCCCCCGCCGCGACGCCCGGTCGGGGCTGCACTCCAGCATCGCGGCGTTCGCGGGCCCGCGGGGGCGGCTGCTCGTCGGCGCCCGCTGGGTGGACGGCCGGTTCCTGCTGGCCGTAGCCACCCCGCGGGGGCCGTGGCGGCCGTTCGCCGAACTGCACGTGCACGGGCGCGCGGCCGTCGACGAGCCGGTCACCTTCGAACCGGTGCGGCACGCGGTGCCCGGTCTGGCGGTGCCGGAGCGCTGGCGGCGGCTGCGGGAACCGGCCTACGCCGGTTCCCGCCGCGGCCGCCGCCGATCAGGCCGGTCGGGCTGATCGGACCAGGAACTCCTCCACCGCCGTCAGGACGGCGGCCTCGGCGGCGGGGTCGCCGACGGTGACGCGGACGCCCTCACCGGCGAACGCGCGCACCGAGACACCGTGCGCGACGCACCGCGCCTCGAGTTCCAGGGCGCGCTCGCTCACGGGCAGCCACACGAAGTTGCCGCGCGCGTCGGGGGTCTCCAGGCCCCGCTCGGCGAGGTGCGCGCGGAACGCCCCGCGGCTGCGCGTCACGGTCGCGACGATCTCGGCCGTGTGGTCCACGTCGGCCCAGGCGGCCAGGGCCGCGGCCTCGGCGACCCCGCTGAGCCCGAACGGCGGGGCGCTGTTGCGCACGGGGGCCAGGACCTCCGCGTCCCCGACCGCGTACCCGGCCCGCAGCCCCGCCAGGCCGTACGCCTTGGAGAACGTGCGGAGCACGACGACGTTCGGGTGCGCGGCGATGAGGGCGGGGACGTCGACGGTGTTCTCGTCGAACTCCTGGTAGGCCTGGTCGAGCAGCACGAGCACGTCGCGCGGGACCCCGGCGAGGAGCCGGCGGAGCTCGGCGGGGTCCAGCGAGGTCCCCGTGGGGTTGTTCGGGTCGCAGACCAGGACGGCCGCGGTGCGCTCGGTGATCGCGGCCAGCATGGCGTCGACGTCGTGCCGGGACTGCGCGTCCAGCGGCACCGGGACGGCCTCCGCGTCGGCGATGCCGACGAGGATCGGGTACGCCTCGTAGCTGCGCCACGCGTGCACGACCTCGGTGCCCGGCCCGGTGTACGCGGTCAGCGCGAGCTGCAGGACGGCCAGCGAACCGCCGCCGACGACGACGTTCTCCGGTCCGACGCCGAGGCGGGCCGAGATCGCGGTGACGAGGTCGTCCCCGGCCAGGCTCGGGTAGCGGTTCGACGTCGCCCCGACGCGGGCGACGGCCTCGACGACGCGGGGCGAGGGCGGGACGGTCGACTCGTTCGACGACGCGCGCCACCGGACGGCGCCGGCCCCGGCGGCGCGGGAGTAGGCGGGCAGGGCCGCGATCGTCGGGCGCACGGTGGGTCGCACGGTGGGGCGGGTCATCGGGGGTCCTCCACGAGCAGGTCGGGTCCTTCGCGGCGCAACTGCTCCACCGTGGTGACCCCCAGGAGTTGCAGGGTGCGGCGGAACTGGTCGAGCAGGAGCTGCAGGACCCGGGCGACGCCGTCCTCGCCCGCCGCGGCCAGCGCCCACAGGTAGGGCCGGCCCACGAGGCAGGCGTCGGCGCCGAGGGCGATCGCGGTCGCGATGTCGGCGCCGTGCCGGACGCCGGAGTCGACGAGGACCGTGAACTCCTCGCCCACCGCGGCGCGCACGCCGGCGACGAGGTCCACCGGGGCCACCGCGCGGTCGAGCTGGCGGCCGCCGTGGTTGGAAAGGTGGACGCCGTCGAGGCCCAGGTCCTTCGCGCGCACCGCGTCGCGGGCGCTGACCGGGCCCTTGAGGACGATCTTCCCGCCGAACCGCGCCCGGAGGCGGGCCACGTCGTCCCACGTGACGGCCGGGTCGAACTGCTGGGTGATGTTCTCGATCGTGTACCCGGCCGACCCGCCGGAACTGACGTTGGCGAACGTCAGCGCGGGGTTGCGCAGCATGCCCGTCCAGTAGCCGGGTTTCGTGCCGATGTCGAGCAGGCTCGACAGTGTCAGCGCCGGCGGGATGGTGAAACCGTTCTTCACGTCCCGCACGCGGTACCCGGACACGGCCGTGTCGATCGCGATCTCGAGCACCCCGTACCCCGCGGCCTCGGCGCGCTCGACGAGCTGGTCGGTGAGGGTGCGGTCCTTCCAGACGTAGAGCTGGAACCACCGCTCGGCGTGCGGGACGAACCCCGCGAGGTCCTCCAGCGACGTCGTCGCCATCGTCGAGAGCGTGTACGGCAGGCCGTGCGCCGCCGCGGCCCGCGCGACGGCGGGTTCGCCCAGCGGGGAGATCATCCGCGTGTAGCCCGTGGGGGCCAGCCCCAGCGGGGCCGCGATCGCGCGGCCCAGGACGGTGGTCGACAGGTCGGGTTCGGACACGTCGACGAGGGAGTTCGGGACGAACCGCCGGCGGCGGAACGCCGCGACGTTCCCGCGCAGGCTCTGCTCCTCGTCGGCGCCGCCGTCGACGTAGTCGAACACCGAGCGGGGCAGGGCCCTGCGCGCGGCGCGGCGGAAGTCCTCGACCGTGCGGGCCCGGTGCAGCACCCGGTCCCGGCCGAACTCCGGCAGCCGGATCTGGACGAGTTCGCGGACCTCCTCGTACCTCACCGGACCTCCTGCCCGACGGGGGCGTCGCCGTGGACCGCGACGTGGCCGAGGCGGACGGGGAACCTCTTCATGAGGACGAGGTAGAGACCCCCGGCGATGAAGATGCCCAGGATCCAGGAGACGTCCGCCCCGCCCAGGGGCTCGACGAACGGCCCGACGTAGAACGTGGAGTTCACGAACGGCAGTTCCAGCACGATGCCGACGAGGTAGGCGACCATGGCGCGCCAGTCGACACCGCCGTAGCGGCCCTTCGGGTCGAAGATCTCGGCGATGACGTACCGCTCCTTGCGCACCAGGTAGAAGTCGACGAGGTTGATCGACGTCCACGGGATGAGGAAGTACGCCAGCAGCAGGATGAAGTTCGTGAAGTTGTCCACGAAGTTCGTGCGGCCGACGATGGCGATGACGGTACCGAGGGCGGCCAGCACGAGGATCCCCGCGGTGCGCAGCGCGGGCCCGACCTTCTCGGAGCCGAGCACCGTGAACGTCGTCGTGGCGGACATGAACATGCCGTAGAGGTTCAGCGCGTTGACCGCGATGTTCCCGGCGACGATGACGAGGAAGAAGATCCACGTCGCGCCGCCGGCCTGGTTCACGACGAACGAGACCGACCCCTCGGCGAAGGCGTCGGCGGCCGCGTTCGCCGCGACCGCGCCGAAGGCGAACATCCACGTCGAGGCGATCACGGTGCCGCCGTAGGTGAACCAGAACGACTGCGCGACGGGGGTGTCGACGGGCAGGTAGCGGGAGTAGTCCGCGACGTAGGGGGCGTAGGTGAGCTGCCAGGTCGCGGCGATCGCAGCGGCCAGCAGGAACGGGCCCCAGGAGAAACCCTGCGCGGTCCACCGCCCGAGGCCGACGTGCCGGACGAGCTGGACCGACAGGAAGAGGAAACCCAGCCCGGAGACCAGCGAGAGCCACTTCTCGGTGGCGTGCAGCAGCCGGTACCCGTAGATCGCCAGGACGGCCGTGACGACGCTGCCCAGGACGATCGACAGGTTGACGTCGAGCCCCAGCCAGCCCGTGATGGCCTGCCCCGTCAGGACCGCGCTGCTCGCGAAGTACCCCAGGTACATGAGCAGCACGAGGACCAGCGGCAGCACGGCGCCGAAGTACCCGAACTGCGCGCGGGACTGGATCATCTGCGGGATGCCCAGCAGGGGGCCCTGCGCGGAGTGCAACGCCATGAACACCGCACCGACGAGGTGGCCCAGGACGACGGCCAGCAGCGTCCAGGGCAGCGGCAGGCCGAGGGTCGCGCAGATCGCGCCGGCCGCGATGCAGGTGATGGTCATGTTCGCGCCGAACCACAGCGTGAACAGGCTGCGGACGTTCCCGTGCCGTTCGGCGACCGGGACGAAGTCGATGGTGCGGCGTTCGACGCTCGCGACGGACGGGGAGGCCATCAGTCCTCCAGCCGGGCGCGGACGGAGGCGGCGTGGGCCGGGAAACCCTCGTGCTCGGCCAGGGCGAACACCGTCGGGGCGCTGGCCACGAGGGCGGCGTGGTCGGCCTTGGCGACGGCGGTCCACTTGCGGAACGCGTCGGCGGTGATGCCCGAGGAGACCTTGGCGTACCCCGACGTGGGCAGCGAGGCGGGGATGCCGATGACGAAGTTGCCCATCGAGACCGTCGTCTGCTGGCCGAGCAGGATCTCCCCGGCGTCGACGACGAGGTCGAGGACCCGCTGCTCGTCGCGGGCGACGATCTGCATGTGCTCGGGGGCGAACGCGTTGGCGACCTCGGCCCCCTCGGTGAGGTCGGCGACGTGCACGACGCCGCCGTTCTCGCCGAGGGCCTTGGCCGCGTAGGTGCGGCGGGGTTCGGGCAGCGCGTCGAGCTGCTTCGCGAGTTCGAGCTCGGTGGCCGCCACGAGGGCGGCGCTGTCGGTGACCAGGACGGAGGTGGAGTCCGGGCCGTGCTCGGCCTCGTTGAGCAGGTCGGCGGCGAGCAGGCGCGGGTCGGCGGAGTCGTCGGCCAGGACGAGCGACTCGGACGGGCCGAGGAGCATGACGGCGACCGTCCCGAACCGCTGGACCTCGACCTGCGCGCACGCGACGGGCGGCGAGCCCGGGCCGCAGAGCTTGCGGACCCGCGAGACGGTCTCGGTGCCGAACGCGAGCGCGGCGATCCCGGCGGGGCCGTTGGCGCGGAACACGTCGCGCAGGCCGAGTTCGTCGGCCACGACGAGGACGGCGGGGTCGACCGTCCCGCCCGAGCCCGGCACGGGCGGGACGATGACGGCGATCTCGGGCACCCCGGCGACGACGGCCGGGACGGCGAGCTGGATGAGCACCGAGGGGTAGGACCCCTTGCCGCTGGGCACGAACAACCCGGCGCTGGCGATGGGGCTGACCTTCTCCCCCACCGTCAGGCCGGGGGCGGTCTCGAAGCTCCAGTCGCCCTTGGCGACGAGCTGCTCGTTGAACCGGCGGACGTGGGCGATGGAGTCCCGGATCGCGGCGAGCAGGTCGTCGCTCACCTGCTCGCGCGCGGCCGCGAACTCGGCCTCGGTGACGCGGATCCCGTCGGCCTCGATCGTGCAGCCGTCGAACGTCTCCAGGGCGCGCAGCAGCGCGGCGTCGCCGTTCTCGCGGACGTCCTCGACGATCTCCAGGACGCTCTCGCGCAGGGCCGGGTCGAAGATGGCCGCGGTGCCGCGGGTCAGCAGGTCGGCGCGCTCCTCGGGGGTGAGGGTGCTCCAGCGACCGCGGTCGCGCAGGGTGGGGCTCATGCTGTTCTGCTCCTCGAGGGGGTGGGGGATCAGAGGGTGCGGCCGCCGTCGAGCGTGACGACACCGCCGGTCATGAAGCGCGCGCCGGGGCCGAGCAGGAACTCGACGGTCTCGCCGATCTCGCGCAGCTCGCCGAACCGGCCGGCGGGGATGAGGGCCTTCAGCTCCGCCGCGGTGGCGGGGTCCTCCAGCCAGGTGCTCGTCATGCGGGAGGGGAAGTACCCCGGGCACAGGGCGACGACGCTGATCCCCTCGCCGCTCCACTCCAGGGCCAGCGAGCGGGCCAGGGCGACGGCCGCGGCCTTGCTGACGTTGTAGTCGGTGAAACCCGCCTCGGGTCGCTGGGCGTTGACGGAGGCGTTGACGAGGATCGTGCCGGGCCGGGTCAGGTGCGGGTACGCGGCGCGGGCGACGCGGTACGCGCCGACGGTGTTGACGTCGAGGACGCGCAGGAAGTTCGCGCAGTCCAGCTCCGCGGCAGGTTTGCCCTCCCCGTCGATGCCGGCGTTGGCGAAGACGCCGTCGAGGCCGCCGAGCCCGGCCAGCGCGTCGGCCACGGCCGCCGCGACGGCGGTCTCGTCCCGGACGTCGCAGACGCTGCCGCCGGCGGCCGCCCCCGCCTCCACCGCGGCGGACACCCCGTCGGCCGTCGTGCCGGTGATCCAGACCTGGTGACCGGAGGTCGTGAGGTGCGCGGCGCAGGCGCGGCCGATGCCACTGGTGCCGCCCGTGACGAGGTACCTCACGACGCGCCGCCGCAGCGCAGCAGGACCTTGCCCGCCGACCGGTGCCGCTGCCGGGCGAGGAACTCCGGCACGTCGGCCAGGGGGATCCGGTGGGTCACGACCGCGGCGTACCGGTCCGGGTCGGCCGCCAGAGCGGCCAGCGCCCGGGGCAGGTGGGCCGTGTCGAACCCCACGCTGCCGACGATGGTCACCGACCGTTCGACGATGTCCGCGGGAACCACCTCGGCGGGCTCGCCCGACAGAGCGACGAGGAGGACGGTGCCGCCCGAGGCCGTGCGGGACAGGGCGTCGGTGAGGCTGCCGGGGTACCCGGCCGCGTCGACGACGAGGTCGAACACCTCGTCCACCCCGGTCAGGTCCGCGTGGGTGCGCGCCCCGTCCCGCACGGCGAGCGCTGCGCGGGTGGGGGCGGGTTCGACGACCGTGACGGGGACGGCGGGCCAGCGGCGCGCGATCTCCGTGCGAGCGAGGGCGCCGATGGGCCCGTGGCCCAGCAGCAGGACGGTGCGCGGGTCCCCGTGGACGCGGTCGAGCGCGCTCGTGACGACCGCGAGGGGTTCGGCCAGGACCGCCACGGCGAGGTCGAGGCCGTCGGGGACGACGTGCACGGACGTCGCGGCGATCGTCAGGCGGTCGGCGTACCCGCCGGGGAACCGTTCGCCCACCCAGGCCATGGCCGTGCACAGCCGGGCCGAGCGCGCGCAGCCGTCGCAGGCGCCGCAGGGGATCCGGGAGTCGACGACGACGCGGGTCCCGACGGGGACGTTCGGCGCGCGGGAGACGGCGACCGTGCCGGCGACCTCGTGACCCAGGGTCGCGGGCCAGTCCTCGACCCAGGCGCCGGTGGCCATGACGTGCAGGTCGGACCCGCAGATCCCGGCCCAGGCGACGTCGAGCACGACGTCGCCGTCGGCGGGTTCGACGGGCGGGCGGTCACCGAGGGAGAGGTTCAGCTCGGCGTCCAGGAGCAGGGCTCGCGTCACGGGATCCCTCTCACGGGTTCTTGTGTCTGTCTGAGATACGAGACTAGAGTCTCGCGATGGGGAGAGAGTAGGCGACAGCGCCCCCCGCCGGAAGACCCGTCCGAGATCGGAGCCCCGTGTCCAGCAGCCGCGTGAAGTCGGCCGAACGCGTCATGGCGGTGCTCGACCTGCTGGCGTCACGGGTCACCCCGCTGACCGCCCTGGAGATCGCCGCCGAGCTCGACCTGCCCAAGAGCACGACCCACCACCTGCTGAACGTCATGCAGGAACGTCGCTACGTCGCCCACTGGCCCGACCGGCGCGTGTGGTCGCTGGGGACGAGCGCCCTGGAGATCGGCGCCGCCTACCTGCGCACCGGGCACCTGCAGCACGCCGGCCAGCGCCACCTCGCCGCGCTCACCGCCCGCACGGGGCAGACCAGCCACCTGGCCGTCCTGCAGGGCACCGACGTCCTCTACCTCGACAAGCGCGAACCCCAGGGGTCGGGCATCCGGCTGGTCACCGAGGTCGGGACCCGGCTGCCCGCGCACCTGACGGCCGTCGGGCGCTCGATCCTGGCCGGTCTCGGCGACGGCGAGCTGCGGGCGCTGTTCACCGAGTACGAGTGGCCGCGGCGCACGGACGTCCAGATCGCCTCCCTCGCGGAGCTGACCGGCGTGCTGACCGCGGTCCGCGAGGCCGGGTACGCCGACGAGGTCGGCTCCACCACCTCCGGGATCGAGTGCGTCGCCGCGCCCGTCGTCGGCTCCGACGGGCGGCCCGTCGCAGCCATCGGGATCGCCATGGTGTCCGGGACCCGGCCGCGGCCGGTCGCCGACCTCGCCGTCGAGGTCCAGGCGGTCGCGCAGCAGTTCTCCCAGGCCCTCGCGGGGACGTGACCCCGCGGGTCACCAGGCGGTCAGACCCCCGTCGACGCGCAGGTCGTGGCCGGTGACGTAGGCGGCCCCCTCGCCCAGGAGGAAGACGACCGGGGCGGCGATCTCCTGCACCGTCGCCATCCGGCCCATCGGCACCTGGTCGGCCAGGACGGCGTTGCGCTCCGGCGGGTTCCGGTCGGTCATCTCGGTGCGGGTGTAGCCGGGGCTGATCGAGTTGACCCGCACCCCGTCCCCGACCCACTCGACGGCCAGCACCCGCGACAGGCTCACGACGCCCGCCTTGGAGGCGCTGTACGCGGCGTGGGGCTCGGCGCCGCGGTTGAAGACCGAGGCGCTGACCGAGGCGACGTTGACGATCGACCCGCCCTCGCGCATCGCCTCGTGCTCGGCCAGGCAGCTGTTCAGCACCCCGCCGAGGTTGACGTCGACGACCCGGTCCCAGTCCTCCGGCGAGGTCCGCCCGGACGGCTGCAGGTGGTCGATCCCCGCGCAGTTCACGCCGTAGCGGACCCGCCCGAGCCCGCCCGCCCGGGCCACCGCGGCGCGCACGGCGTCGCGGTCGCGCACGTCCACCCCGATCCCCACGGCCCGCACCCCGGCGTCGGCACAGGTCCCCAGCACCCGGGCGAAGTCGGCGCCGTCGCGGTCCAGGCACGCCACGGAGACCCCCTCAGCCGCGATCGCCGCGACGACGGCGGCCCCGATCCCCCCGGCGGCCCCGGTGACGACGGCGACGGTCCCGGGGTCGAGCACGGTCACGGGGGGCTCCAGGGGTGGTGCGGGCGCCCCGCCTGACGGGGCCTGGACCCCGCACCCTCGTCCGGGTGCGGCGCGTCCGCAACCGGCCGCCGCCGCGACGGGTCAGCGCGCCGGGTGCAGCGCGGGATCGATCCCCGCCGCGCGCAGCACGTCGTCGACGACCTCGCCCAGCGGGCGCGTCGCGTCGACGCGGGTCCCCGCGCGGGGGACGTCCTCCTGGGTGGCGTGCAACCGGCGGGAGAGGTCCCGCTGCTCCTGCGTCGCGCCCCACTCGTCGGTGCCGGCCCGCGACGCGAGCCGGCGCTGCAGGGTGCCGGCGTCCACGGTCAGCACGACGACGGCGTCGAACACGTCGAGGAAGCGGGCGTGGTTGCGGGAACCGCCGCAGAAGAACGTCCACGGGTGCGTGCGGTCGGCGGCGAGGCGGCGGACCTCGGCGACGGGCCAGACGTGGTGCTCGTGGCGGAACCCCGCGGTGGGCTCCCCGGTGACCGGGTCGCCCTGGTGCGCGAGCGTCCGGTCGCCGTGCACGACGTGCAGGCCCCGGCGCTGCAGCTCGGTGGCCACCGACGTCTTGCCGGTCCCCGACACGCCCTCGACGAGGACGTTGCGGACCCCCACCCCGTCACCCCTCCCGACGACGACCCCGGGTCGCCGGTGGTGGGGCCGGGAGTGGACGCGGGCGGCGCGGCCCTGGCCCGAGGCCGGCCCCGTCACCGGACGGTGCGACGAGGTCCCTGACGACCTGGGCAGCGTAGCCTCCGCCGCACCGCGCCCACCCGGGCTCCTCACATGGTGGCGACGGTGGTCGCGGCCAGCACCGCGGTCATGGTCTCGTTGTCGGACACGCCCCGGCGGCCGTCGGCGGCGCAGCCCTTCGCGGCGGGGTCCTGCGCCGCGGCGGGGTCCTTCGCGCGCCCGGGCGGGCGGGGCGTGGTGCCGCGGTGCAGCGCGCGCAGCGCGCGGACGAGTCGTCCGGGGCGTTCGTGGTTCCTGGTCACGGTTCCTCCTCGTGGTGGACGGTTCCGGCTGGTCCGTCGAACGGTGCCGCGGACCGGTGGAGGCGGGCTCGAGGACGGCTCGAGCCGGGACGGGGAGCGGGCGCGGCGCCCGCCCCCCGGTCACCGGGTCAGCAACCGTGCTGGACGGTCTCCGAGATGCTCGCGCCGGACACGGCACCGGCCGTGGCCAGGGTGACGGTCACGACGATCGGCGTGGCGGGTGCGTCGCCGACCGCGGCGGCGCCGAACTCCTCGGTGCTGGTGTAGGCCAGGTAACCCTCGACGAGCTTGTCCATGACGTCCTCCTGAGTGGTGGTTCGGTGGGACCACCCCGGACGTCCCGGGGTGGCGGTCTTCGGGTGGAGCAGGTGGAACCGTGGAGCGGGTGGAACCGTGGAGCGGGTGGGGACGGGTCAGCAGTGGCTGGTGACCGTGTCGGCGCTCAGCGCCACGGAGGCGATGCTGATGCCGACGCAGGCGGGCGAGCTCGGGGTGGCGGGCGCCTCGCCCGAGGCGTCCGCGCCGAACTCCTCGGCGGAGGTGTAGGCGAGGTAGCCGGCGACCAGGTTCTCTTCCACGTTCGTTCTCCTCTGGGCGGTGTCTGTCCGGTGGGGTCCTGCTCCGCGTTCCGGTGTTCCACCGGGCCGCTCGAGGAACAGTGAACCCGCGCCGGGGGAACGGGGACAGAGCACGGCCGCCGAAACTTGGGCCGCACGCATCCTGAACTGCGGGAACGGTTTCGAGAGGAAAGTTTGGCCGCCGCGGACGACGGGGGGATTCAGTGCCCGGGGTTGCGCAGCAGCCCGGCCCGGCTGGCCTTGTTCACCGCGTCGATGCGCGAGACGGCCGACAGCTTCACGAAGACGTTGTGCATGTGCCGTTTGACGGTGGACTCGCGCAGGTCCAGCCGCCGGCCGATCTGCGCGTTGCTCAGGCCCAGCGAGGCCAGCGACAAGACCTCGATCTCGCGGTCGGAGAGGTTCCCCGAGGAGTGCTCGGGAACCGCCTCGAACAGCTTCGAGGTGACCGACAGGACCACCTGCCGCGGGTCGGCGACGACCCGGCGGATGGCGGCCAGGAGCTCGGCGTCCGAGGCCGACTTCAGCAGGTACCCGCGGACCCCCAGGCCGAGCAGTTCCTGGATCGTCGTCGGGCTGTCGTACATGCTGAGCATGAGGATGTGCAGCCGCGGCGCGACGCGGCGCAGCGTCTGGACGGTCGGCACGACCCCCGGCCCGGGGAACTCCACGTCGAGGAGCAGGACGTCCGGGGAGGTCTCCTTCACGAGGTCCAGGGCCCCCTGCGCGTCCCCGGCCAGTCCGACCACCTCGATGTCGTCCTCGGCGTTCAGCAGCTGGCCCAGGGCGCTGCGGAACAGCGTGTGGTCGTCGACGATCGCGAGGCGCACGGGACGGGACACGTCGGGCTCCTAGCCGGGCAGGGGGACGGTGATGAGGACGGTGGTGCCCCCGCCGGGGTTCGGCAGCCACTCGACGCGCGCGCCGAGGAGGGCGGCGCGTTCGCGCAGCGAGGTCATGCCGGCCCCCTCGCCCCGCGAGGCCGCGAAGCCGACGCCGTCGTCGACGGTGCGGGCCATCAGCAGGGACGGGCCGATCTCGACGACGAGCGCGACGGTCGTGGCGTGGGCGTGCCGCTGGGCGTTGCGCAGGCACTCGCGCACCATGAGGAAGATCTCGCGCCGCATGGCCGTCGGGACGTGCGCGACGTCGCCGGAGAACGTCAGGCTGACCCCGGCGGCGCCCGGGGTCCCGGTGATGTAGTGCTCCAGCGCGGCGCGCAGGTCGACGGCCTCGTCGTCCGCGCGCAGACCCTCCAGGATCCCCCGCACCCCGCGCATCGTCTCCACGACCGTGCTGCGGGCCGCGTCCACGGCCTCGCGCACGGGCGGGGGCGCGTCGTCGCGCACCAGCAGCTTCTCGGCCAGCTCGAGCTGGCGCTGGGCCACCGCGAGACCGTGGCCGGTCTGGTCGTGCAGCTCCCGCGCGATGCGGCGGCGCTCGGCGACGTTCGTCTCGTTCACCTCGTCGAGCAGCGCGGTGAGGTGCTCGTCGGCGGCGACCATGAGGACGCTGGAGAACACCGCCGTGCACACGACGGACATCTCGCACAGCACGGGGACGGCCTCCGGGCACGAGCCCAGCGCGTCCTGGGCCGTCCGCAGGATGACCTCGTGCAGGATCCGGGCGGCCAGCAGGGAGTCCCGGGGGTGCACCTGCTGCTGGGCGCGGGCCCGCGCGACGGTCGCCGTCACGGGGTTGCCCAGGACGTCGCCGTAGCGCAGCTGGTTGAGCACCAGGTCGAAGATCGCGTCGGCGTGCGCGAGGAACCCCTCGCCGGCGACCTCGTCGGCCTGGATCGAGTCGGGCAGCTCGGACCAGCGCCGGCGCAGCCCGTCGGCGACCCCGGGGCGCGCCGCCTCCAGCAGGTCGACCGGTCCTCCTGGTGCGCTCACCCCGACCCCCCGGCAGCCGTCCCGTCCGTCACGTCCGGGGGCAGTATCCCCGAGAGGGACGTCCGGGCCGGGCGCCGGGGTCCGCGGCCGGACCGTCCGGCCGGTCGTTCAGCGGGTCGTCAGGACCACGCCCCCGCCCCCGCGCAGGCCGCCAGGAGCACGACGTGGACCGCGAGCTGACCGGAGGAGAACCGCCGGTAGGGGGCCGTGCGGACCCGGGCGCGCTCGGCCGGGTGCTGCCCCGCGGCCCCCGCCGCCCCGGCCAGGAACCGGCGGCAGGCCGTCGCGACCCGCACGGCCGCGACGGCCGTGGTGAGCCCGGCCAGCGTGAGCGGCAGGTGCCCGAGCCCGAGGCCCGCGGCGAGCGCGGCGGCCCCGACCACCAGCGCCGCGACCCCGCCCCGGCGGGCCGCGGCCTCCGGGCCCCGCAGGACGGCCAGCGTCCGCCGGCCCGCCAGGGCGTCGCCCGCGACGTCGTCGAGGTCCTTGACCAAGGCGCCCACGCAGGCCATCCACGCCGACATGCACGCACCCAGCACCAGCACCGCCGGGGCGATCCCGCCGCCCGCCGTCCAGCCCGCGACGAGGTAGGTGCCCGCCCCGCCCACGAGGATCAGCAGGGGCTGGGACAGGGGCGTGCGCAGGAGCCGCGCCCGGCGCTGGGCGGGACGCCACGAGTAGCCCGCCCCCGCCACCAGCAGCGCCAGGACGCCGACGAGGGCGGCGGGACCGGTGGACCAGGCGCCCGCGAGCGCGGCGACGGTGAGCCCGGCGCTGACCGCCACCGCCGAGCGGGGACCGAGGTCGCCGCGGGCCATCGGCCGGTCCTTGCCGTTGAACCGGTCCTCGGTGAGGTCGCAGACCCCGTTCACCACGTAGACGGCGACGTAGGCGGCCGACCAGGCCAGGCCGGCGAGCAGGACGCGCGCGTGCAGGAGGGCACCGGGGCCGGCGGTGAGGACGACGGCGCAGCTGAAGCGCAGGGCGACCGTCCACTGCACCCGGGGGCGCGACTCGAGCCAGCACCACCAGAGCGTGCGGGCGACGGAGCGCCGCGGGGCGCGGGCGGGGGTGCGGGTCCCCGGCCGCTCGAGGGCCAGGTCGACGAAGGTCATGGCAGGCAGTCCAGTGGATCGGACGCGGCGCCGGAAGGTCTGTGCGTCGACAGTTGCACCCCGGCTACACCCTGGGGTGCACGCCGGACTGCACCTTGGTCGCGTTCGCTTGTCCCCGGCCGGACCCCACCGGTTCCGTGGTCCTCGTGCACCGCGGGTCGAGCCTCCGACCACCGACGCGGGGCCCCAGCCGACCCAGGAGGACTCCCGTGACCATCGAATACCGCGTGCTCGGCGGACTGGAACTGCGCGTCGACGGGGTGGACGTCGCCCCGAGCGCCCCCAAGGTGCGCCAGGTGCTGGCCCTGCTGCTCGCCCGGGCCGGGCGCGTCGTGCCCGCCGACACCATCGTGCGCGAGGTGTGGGACGACCGTCCGCCCGCGAGCGCGGCCACCACGACCCAGACGTACGTCTACCAGCTGCGCCGGATCCTGGCCCGGGTCAGCGACCGGGCGGCGGAGGACCTGAGCACCCACCAGAACGGGTACTGCCTGTCCGTCGACCCCCTGGCCCTCGACGAGCGCACGTTCCGGGACGCCGTGGCCCGGGGGCGGGCCGCGTTCGGCGCGGGCCGCTACCGGGAGGCCAGCACCGCGCTGCGGCAGGCCGAGCTGCTGTGCCCGGGAGCGCCGTACGAGGGCCTGGACCACGGGCCGCTGCTGCAGGCGCACGCCCTGGAGCTGGCCGAGGTGCGCGCGCACGCCGTGGAGGTGCGCATCGAGTCGGACATGCTCCTGGGCCGGCACCGCGAGCTGATCGGGGAACTGCGGCTGCTGGTGGCCGAGCACCCGTTCGACGAGTGGCTGCACGGGCGGCTGGTGCAGGCGCTGGGCAAGTCGGGGCGGCGCAGCGAGGCCCTGCAGGCGTACCAGGCCATGCGGACCCTGCTGGACACCGAACTGGGGTTGCGCCCGTCGGCGGAGTCGCGGCGCCTGCACGCGGAACTGCTCAACGCCTGAGCCCCGACCCGGTCTCCGCGACGTCGGGTCCGGGGCTCGACCCGGGGCTCGATCCGGGGACCAGCGGTGCTCGACGGGCCGTTCCTAGCCTCGGGACCGGACCGGGGGATCGACCGACCGGGGACCACCGACCGAGGAGGACGGACGTGCAGGGAACCCTCGAACGTGCCGGGGCCGTCACCGCGACGGGCCACCGGCTGACGACGCGGCTGGGCAACGGCCTGCTGGTCGTCGTCGAACGGACACCGGGGACGACCGGCTGCGCCGTGGCGGTGAACTACCGGGCGGGTTTCCGCGAGGAACCCCGGGGGCGTTCGGGACTGGCCCACCTGTTCGAGCACCTCATGTTCCAGGGGTCGGCGAACGTGTCGCGGGGCGCGCACTTCGCCGAGGTCCAGGGGCACGGCGGGGAGGTGAACGGCAACACGTTCACGGACGTCGCCGACTACCACCAGAACGCCCCGGCCTCGCTGCTGCACCGGGTCCTGGAACTGGAGGCGGACCGCATGGCGGGTCTGGACCTCGTCCCGGAGAACCTGCGGGTGCAGCGCGACGTCGTCCTGGAGGAGATCAACCTGCAGGTCCACGGGAAACCCTACGGGGGGTTCCCCTGGACGGTGCTGCCGTCCGCGGTCCACCCGCGGTGGGCCGACGCGCACGACGGCTTCGGCAGTCCCGAGGACCTGCACGCGGTGTCCCTGCAGGAGTGCGCGGACTTCCACGAGGGGTCGTACGCCCCCGCCAACGCCGCCGTCGGGGTGTGCGTCGACCACGACCCGAACGAGGTGCTGACACTGGTCCGCGAGGTCTTCGACACCGTGCCCGCCCGGGAACGGGCCCACCTGCGCGCCGTGCCGGACGCACCGGGCGGGTCGGCGGGCCGGACGGTGGAGCACGTCGACGCGCTGGCCCCCCGGCCCGCGTTCGCCCTCGGCTGGCCGCTGGCCGGTCCCGACCGGGACCTGCCGGCCTACGCCGCCGCCACCGTCCTGAGCGCCGTCCTCACCCGGGGGCAGCACTCGCTGCTGCGCGCGGCCCTGCGCGGGTCCGGGGCGGCCGCGGACACCTCGATCGGGTTGTTCGGGCCGCTGATGGCGACCACCCCCGAGACGTTCGTCCTGGTCGTGCACCACCGCGAGGGCGACCGCGACCTGGCCCGCGGGACCGTCGACGACGTCCTGGACCGCGTCGCGCGGACCTTCGGGCCGGCCGACGCCGTCCGGGCGGTCCGGACCGCCACGTTCGACCTGGCCCGCCGCGCGGACTCCCCCACCCAGCTCGTGCGGGACACGACGCGCTCGGCCCTGCTGTTCGACGAACCCGGCCTGCCGCAGCGGTTCGCCGCCCAGGTGCGGGCGGTCACCGCGGCCGACGTCCGGGCCGCGGCGCAGCGGCTGCTGCGCGAACGCCCCGGGACGGTCGTGCTGCACGCCGGGGGTGCGCGGTGAGCGCGGACCGGCTGCGGCGCCCCGGGGCGGCCGTCCCGGCGCCGCGGGTGGCCGAGCGCACGCTGGGCAACGGCGTCCACCTCGTCGTCTCGCGGCTGGCGACGACACCGCTGGTGCACGCGCACCTCGCCGTCCCCCTCGACGTCGCCGCGCTCGGGGAGGGGCCGGCCGCGCTGGCCGACCTGGCCGCGGTGGAACTGCTCGCGGCGGCGCTGGTGGAGCACCCGGCGGCGCACCGGCTGGAGGAACGGGGCGGGACGGTGTCGGTGACCCGCCGCCGCCGGCTGCTCGTGCTCACCGTCAGCGCCCACCGGGAGGACCTGGACGTGGTGGCCGCGACGCTCGGCGCGCTCCTGACCCGGCCGTGGGCCGGGGACCCCCGGCCCGCGGCGCTCGCGGCGTGCCGCACCTTCAGCGCGCTGGTGCAGTCGCAACCGGCCGCGGGGAGCCTGGCGACGCTGTGGCGCCGCGTGTACGAGGAGGTGCCGGTGGCGCTGTTCCCCGCCGCGCCCCCGGCGGCGTTCGCCGGTGCCGTCCCCGACCCCGCCGCGGTGCGGGCCGGGCGGACGGGCCCGCGGGGGGCCCACGTGGTCGTCGTCGGCGACCTGCACGAGGAGGCGACCCTCGACGCGTTCGCGGGTGCGCTGTCGGGGTGGGCCGACGAGCGGGACCCCGCCGTCCCCGCACCCGTGCCCGCCGTCCCCGTCGTGCGCCCGACCGGGCACCTGGACCGGGAGGTCGCGGGACGCTCGGCGACCCACCTGCGGTGGGCGGCCCCGGCCCCCGGGCCCGAGGACCCGGCCGCGCCCGTCGCCGCGCTGGTCCTGGGCGGGAACTTCTCCTCCCGGCTCAACGTGGTCGTGCGCGAGGAGCTCGGGCTGGCGTACCGGACGGCGGCGTTCCTGCACGAGCACGGCGACCGCTCGGTCCTGCTCGTCGAGGCCGACGTCACGAGCACCCGCGTCGGCGAGGCGCACGACCGGATCGGCGGGCTCCTGGCCCGCTACGCCGAGCACGGCCCCCGCCCCGAGGAGCTGCGCGCCGCGCTGGCCTACACCGGCGGCCGGTACGCCACGACCCTCGCCTCGCAGTCCGGGCGGGCGGCGTGCCTGCTGTCGTACCTGACGACGGGGCTCGGCCTCGACGCCATCGCCACCCTGCCGCAGCGGCTGTCGGCCCTGACCGTCGAGGACCTGCGGGCGGTCGCGGCGCGCTGGCACCCCGACCGGTCGTGGTCGGTGGCCGTCGGCCACGCCGTCCACCCGCACCAGCACCAGCACCAGCACCAGCACCAGCACCAGCAGGAGGTCCTCGCGTGAACGACGTGTCCGTCGTCCTGCCCGTCCAGCACACCGGGCTGGGGCAGACGCTGCCGTACGCCCGGCTGGCCGCCGCGACCCGCACGCAGCGGCTGTGGTGCGGGCAGTCGTTCGGCGTGGAGACCCACGCCCTGTTCGCGGCGCTGGCCGGTGCCGGTCACGGGCTGCAGTTCGGCTCGGCCGTCGCGCTGGCCCCGCTGCGCCACCCGCTGGCGGCCGCCCTGGCCGCGCGCTCCGTCGCGGTCCTGTCCGAGCGCCCGTACGTGGCCGCGTTCGGACCCGGCGCGACCGGGTTCCAGCGGGGCGTGCGCGGGGCGCCGTACCGCAGCCCCCTGGCCGCGACCCGCGAGTACGTCACGACGGTGCGCGACCTGCTCGACGGGAAACCCGTCACGCGGCTCGACGGGGAGTTCCCCGCCGACGGGCTGCGGCTGCCGCAGTTCCCCGCCCCGCCCGTGCACCTCGGCCTCGGGGTGCTGCGGGGCCGGATGGCTGAACTCGCCGGGGAGAGCGTCGAGTGGGCCGTCACCTGGCTGACCCCGCCGGAGCACCTCTCCGGCACCGTGGTGCCCCGCCTGGCCGCGGGCGCCGCGCGCGCCGGACGCGACCGTCCGCGGGTGGCGACGGTCCTGCAGGCCGTCGTCGCCCGCCCCGGACGCGACGTCCTCGCCGCGGCCACCGCCTCGTGCGAGCAGCACGTCCAGGCCGCCCACTACGTGGACATGCTGGCGCGCAGCGGGATCCACTTCGACGAACCGGGGTCGCGCGCCCGCGCGGCCCGGCTCGTCGAGACCGGGGTGATCGCCGCGGGGACCCCCGCGCAGATCGCCGGGCGGATCGGCGACCTGCACCGGCACGGCGCCGACGAGGTCGTCGTGAACGTCTGCGGCACCTACATGACCCAGGGTCCGGGAGCCGCGGCCCGGGACCTGTCCGAGATCCTCGACGCGCACGGGGAGGCCTGAGGTGAGCACCACCGAGACCCGGACCGGGACCTCCACCGGGACCACCACGGAGACCACGGCCGCCGGCCAGTCGCCCCCGCGGCTGGGCGCCCACCGGCTGCTCTACGTGGCCTCCGGCGGCCTGCAGGCGATGTTCGTGCCGATGTGGCTGCAGTGGCTGCGGACGAGCTACCCCGACCTGGCGGTCCGGTACGTCGTGACCCGGTCGGCGACGAGGTTCACCACGCGGACCAGCCTGGCCGTCGCCGCCGGCGACGCCGAGGGGATGGTCGACGAGTGGCCCGAGCAGCCCGAGTCGGCCCTGCACGTCGACCTGGCCCTGTGGCCCGACGCCGTCCTCGTGCACCCCGCCACGTTCGACTTCGTCGCGCGGCTGTCGGCGGGGTTCGGCGACAGCCCGGCGATGCTGGCCCTGCAGTGCACCACCGCCCCCATCGTCATCTGCCCCGCGCTGCCGCCCAACGGCTTCCGCAACCCCGCCTACCGGCGGAACGTCAGCGAGCTGGCCGAGCGGGAGAACGTGACCGTCCTGCCCCCGGTCCGGGGACGGAGCATGTCCACCGGTCACGAGGGGGTGGGGACGGTCGCCCACCTGCCGACGGCGATCGCCTCCCTGGAGGAACTGCGGGAGTGGGTGGCCGGCGATGCGTGACCTGCGGGAACCGACGGGGGAACTGGTGGCGGAAGATCTGGTGGAGGAGCGGGTGCTGGCCCGGTTCGGGACCGGGTTGCAGACCACGACCCTCACCCCGGCCCCCGCGGGCCGCGTCCGCTGGTCCCGGACCCCCGGACCGGACCACCCGGACGGCTGGTGGCACCCCGGGAGCGTCGTGGAACGCCTGCGGCCGGACCGTCCCGGCGCCCGGTTCGCGCTGCCGGGGTCGTGGTCGGCGCGCCACGTCGCGTGGGACGTGCGGGGGGCGACGACGCTGGCGGCGGTGGTGCGGGCCGACCCCGACGCCGACCTCACCCGGCGGGCCGTGCGCGACGTCGTCCACGGTCTCGGCGGGCTCCACGCCGACCTGCGCGACGTGCCCGCCGCCGACCTGCCGCCCCGGCCCCCGGGGCTGGACCGGCTGGCGCACTGGCTCGACGGCCGGCCCACCACGCGCGCCGGCCACACCTGGCGCGAGCACCTGTTCGACCGGCTCGGGGCCCGCCGCCGGGACCTCCTGCGGGCGCTGGCGGCGGACCTCGCCCTCCGCGCCGACCGCAGCACGGCCGCCGTCCACGGCTGGCTCTCGGCCGGGAACGTCGTCGTCGGCCTCGACGAGGCGGGGGACCCGCTGGTGCAGGTGCTGACCGGACCCGACGTCGGGCGCGGTGTCCCCGAGCTCGACCTGGGGTGCCTGCTGGGTGAGCTCGTCGAGTTCTCGTTCCGCGCCGGCCGGCACGGCCTGGACCCCGTGGGCTTCGACCACCTCGCGCACACCGTCCGCGCGCTGTACCCGCACGGGGTCGACCGCGACCTGCTGCACGCGGCGACGGTGCTGCGGATCGTGCTGCACAGCAGCGACTTCTCGCGCTTCGTGGGCTGGGACGACGACCTCCTCGTCTACCCGGGCGCGATCGCCGACCTGCTGGACGCCCAGCAACGACCGTGAGGAACCGCCGTGCACGCGCACGGCGCGACGACGAAGGGTGAGTCCCGTGTCCCGTCCCCCCGCTCTGAGCCACGTCGACAAGACCCGGGTCGTCCTCGGCGTGCTCGCCCGCGAGAAGACCCTCGCCGCCGCCGCCGCCGAGGCCGGCGTCTCCGCCCAGGCCGTCGCGAACTGGCGCCGGCAGTTCGTCGAGTCCGGGTCGCAGGGGCTGCGGACCCGCACGGCCGCCGAGACCACGCACAGCCTCGCGCAGCTGCGCGTCAAGCAGCTGGCCCGCGAGGTCGAGGAGCTGAAGATCGCGCTCGCCGAGGCGCACCTGCTGCTGCACGCCGGCCGACGCCGGGCCGCGCCGCGGGGCATCTCGGCCTGAACTCCCCCGAGGTCGCGGTTCCCCGGCGCGGGACAGCCCGTCGACGCGGTTCGTCATCGCCTCACCGGGCTCACTCCACCGGTCGCACTCCGCGGGGGAAAGCTCCCCGGGAGGAGTGTGACGCACCGGGACACCGGTGACACGCGATGTGTCACAACACCGGTGACACGCGATGTGTCAAAGGGATCGGTGGTGGTTGTGGACCTCAGTCGGTGTCAGCCGCTCCCCGGTAGCGCGCACGACGCGGGATGACCGTGACGTCGCCGGCGTGGCCGAGCGGTCGCGGTGGAGCACCGACAGGGAGATCAGGTGGGCCCGCGGTAGATGCCATCGGCGTCCGCCGCGAAGGTGAAGTCCGACCAGTCCCTGTTGGAGCAGAACAGGTTGTTCTCCACCGCCCACATGCCGGCGGGGGTGACCCGCAACTGCTGCGCGCTGCCACCGGCGAGGTGGATCACCAGTGCCGCCAGCTCCGGGGATGACAACGTGACCGCGTCGGCGACGATGATCAGCGCCCGCTCCGGCGCGTCGGCGGTGAGCTGCTCCAGTGTGGCGTCGCGCCACTGAGGATCGTCGATCGTCGCGAAGCCCGCCACGAACCCCTCCTCGCTGGGGGTGTGGAGGGCGCGAAGCAGGGTGTCCCACTGCTGGGGGCGGGAGAAGTCGGTGCGGACGAGCAACGTCTGGAAGCCGATCTCGGTGGATGAGGGTCCCGGGGGCCACGGCAACGCCGGCACTGCTACCTCCTCGCCTCGATGCCGGCTCGGCTTCGTGGTCGGCACCCGCCAGTGGTGGGTGGGACTGAGGGATCCTGGACTTGGGAGCCTTCCACGCCTCGCGGTGTGCTGACCATGGCGCCGACTCCTCGCTCTTCGGGGTGACCGCGCGTCAGGTGGGGCGTGCTGCGGAGGCCCGGCGCACCCAGGACAGCAGCGTCAGCACCGTGGTGGAGTCGAGGTCCCGGGCGATCTGGCCGGCAGTGGTCACATCGTGAGCACCGACTGAGACGCCGTTGTCCAGGAGGAAGTCGACGATGTCGCGGCCTTCCACGCCGGGGTACTGCGCACAGCGGCGAGGCATGTCGCCTCGCCGGGAGGGGGCGTCGTCCAAGACGTGGTCGGGCACCTCGAAGTCGAGGTCGACCCGCATGATGCTCCAGTCCTCGTTGCCGTTCTCGTCGCGCTGGGGGATGAAGCCGCGCGTCACCTGCTGCCTCCGTCTGCTCGGTCACCTCTGTCCTCGTCAGCGTGGCACGACGTCCAGGGGCGCAGGTTGGATCTTCCTCAACCCGGCATGCGCGGGCGATCGACGACCTACTGGTCTGCGGGATGACCGGACGCTCCGCCCGCGGCTCACGCCTGCAGACGTGGCTGCAGCGGCTGCTGGTTCAGCGGGCCGTTGCGAGCCACGACGACGGCCTCCTCGCCCTCGCCGATCCGCAACTGCAAGGAGCCGGTGCCCAGCGCAGTCCGGGTGCCGCGGTAGCGCCAGAACGTTTCCAGGTGGTGCTGGCCCGGGTCGAGGGGGAAGGTCTGCGCACGGGACCAGGCCAGGGCGTGCTCGGCGCCGTCCAGACGCAGGTACGGCCGCGCTGTCGACCTCAGCAGCCAAGCGTTGACCCAGTGGGGCTGAGCTACGACACGGACGCTGGAACCACGTCGGGTCCGTGTGCCTGGTCGGGGCACGGATTCCGCAGCCGTGCTCATGACGACACTGTGGCACCGCGTCCTGGCGCGCGGCAGTCCCTCGGGGCCATCCGCTCTTCGGCACGTGCGGGCGTCTCGGGCCAGCCGTTGAGCGCGCACAACACGGGATGATCGTGCGCTTCGCGCGCACCGCGGGATGACCGCGAGGTCGCCGTCGGCCATGCTCACGGGCACGCTGTGCCAGTGGTCGCGATCTTCTTGCACGGTGCCGGTCGAGGAGGCCCCGACGCCTGGCCCACCCAACGCGACCTGCCCGACTTCGCCGACGCCGTCTGGTTGGACTGGCGCGAGCAGGAGGCCGCGGCTGGCCCACCTGCGGCCGACTTCGTCGACCACCAGGTCGAGGCCGTCCTGGCCCGCGCAGGTGGGGACCTCGACGTGGTGGCCCACTCCGGCGGAGCGGTAGCGGCCCTGCTGGCCGCTCAGCGCTGCAGGGGAGGGGTCCGCAGTCTGGTGCTCTTGGAGCCGGCGTGCTTCGCACTGGCCCGCGGCAGCGCGGCGGTGGAGGAGCACATCGGCGCCATGGCGCCGGTCCTGGACCGCATCGGCGACCCCGACCTGGACGACGTGGCGTACGGACAGGACTTCTTCGCCGCGTTGGGCGCCCCGCAACCACCGGCGAAGACGGTTGAGCAGGTCCTGGCCTTGCGGCGTCTGCGCACGGTGCCGGCGCCCTGGGCGGTCGACCTCGACCCGGCCGTGGTCGAGGAGATCCCGACGCTGGTCATCACCGGGGGGTGACTGCCGTTGTACGAGGAGACCGCCCAGGCCTTGGCCCGGCTGGGCGCCAGACACGAACGAGTCCCCGGTCGTGGTCACCGCCCTCAGGACCTGCCGGCGGCCACCGACCTCATCCGCGCCTTCCAGACCACTTGCTGAACATCCGCAGATCGACACGACCGTGACGTCGTGGCCATGGCGTCAGCGCGCACGACGCAGGATGACCGTGACGTCCAGGGGTCTGCGGCTCAGACCTGGCACCGTGACCTCGTGAAAGCTGATGCGTCGCGATCGGGCCAGGTTCCGCGGCTGACCTGGATCGTCAGCGGAGCAACGGGGGCGCTGGTGCTGCTGACCTGCATCGTCGTTCAGGTGCTCGGTCGGCAGCCTGCGAGCAGTGCCTTCCGCATCGTCTGGGACGTTCTCGGCCTGCTCGGCTCGGTGTTGCTCGTCGCGTCCGTCTGGCTGTTGAAGCGACGCACGAGGTGACTCGTCGAGGATCGCCCTCTCATCGACGGAACCACCCGCCCCAGCTGACCACATGCAGAACTGTCACCGACGTCCTGAGACGTGACAGCTCGCCGGGAGGAGTTCGCGGACGTGACAACCATCCACGTCCCCGCTGCGTCAACGGTGCGTGAGGGACGCAGAACGCGAGGAGCGCTTCACCGGGTGGGCGCGCGACGCCACCCCGCGACTGCTGCGCATCGGGCGCCTGCTGACCGGCGACGACCACGCCGGTGAGGACCTCGTCCAGGAGGTGCTGGCGAGGATCTACGTGAGGTGGAACCGCGTCGACCAGCCCGACGCCTACGCCCGTCGGGCCCTCGCCAACGCCGTCACCTCCCGGTGGCGGCGCAGCGACCGTCGGCACGAGGTGCCCCGCGACCTCGCCGAGGACGATGTCGGAGCCGACCCGTCCCACCCGTTGACCGACGTCGTGGACCGCCTCGACCTGCTGGCCGCGTTGCGCGCGTTGCCCGCCGGACAACGAGCGGTCGTGGTGCTGCGGCACCTGGACGGCTGCACCGAGGAGGAGACCGCCGACCTGCTCGACGTGAGCATCGGCACCGTCAAGAGCCAGAACGCCAGAGCGCTGAGCCGGTTGCGCCGGCGCCCGGAGCTCGTGCAGGGGAGGGATCGACGTGGCTGATCTCCGGGAGGACCTCGTCCGTGCGGCGGGGGACGTGTCCGGCGCCCCCGCACTGGTCGCGTCGGCGACGGTGCTGGGGCGGCGACGGCTGCGGCGGCGGCGTCACGCGGTGCGCGGCGCGGCAGCAGCGGGGGTGGCCGTCGCCGTGGTGGCAGTGGCGTGGGTGGGGTCGGGGCGTCCGCCGGCAGGACCCCGCGTCGTTCCGGCCCAGCCCCCGTCGGTGTCCTCCTCGATCGCACCGCAGCGTCAGGCGGCGGAGACCCTCGACGCGGCCGTGGACGAGACCCTGCCGGGCTGGTCCACGACACCGACCGCGCTGGCCGGGCGCAGCGTCGACGAGCGGTCGCTCCAGGACGGCTGGTTCACCGTGCGCCGCGGCGACGTCGACCCCGTCGAGGTGCGCCTGACCGTGCAGGCGAGCGCGCAGGAGGCGACCGGCTCCGACGTCCTCGACTGCCACGACTGCCACGTCGCCACGCAGCAGGACGGGTCGCAGCTGGGGACCGGGCGCTCCACGAGGTACGTGTCCTCGAACGAGGCGGGCGGGTCGACGGTCGAACGGCGCTGGGCGCAGCTGCTGACCACCGACCACCGGCTGATCACCGCCGAGGCGACCCCCGTCGCCGACCCCGACGAGCCGTTGCCCGCCGGCGTCACCTTCCCCGTCGGGTCACCGGTGACCGAGGACGCGCTCGCCGCCCTCGTCCGCGTGCCCGCCCTCCAGCAGCTGGACCTCCCCCGCTGAGGAGGCGGCGGGCGCGCCGCGGAGCCCACCGGCCTGACGCGCCGGGTCCGCGTCAGACCCACGCGCCCGCGCGGGAGACGGCGGGGTGCGCGAACACGGGGTCGAGCCCCTCGGGCTCGGCCGGGCGCCCGAAGAACCAGCCCTGGGCCTGGTCGCAGCGCACCGCGCGCAGCACGTCGGCCTGCGCGGCGCGCTCCACGCCCTCGGCGACCACCACCATGCCCAGGGCGTGCGCCATGGCGACCACGGCCGCCACCACCGAGCGCGAGGCGTCGTCGCGGTCGACGTCGGCCACCAGCGACCGGTCGACCTTCAGCACCTGCGCCCGGGTCCGGCGCAGCCTCGCCAGGGACGAGTGCCCGACGCCGAAGTCGTCCACGGACAGGACGGCGCCGAGGTCGAGCAGCCCCGCCAGGACACGGTCGGCGGCACCCGAGGTGCTCATGACGCCCGTCTCCGTGATCTCCAGGACGACCGAGCGGGCGGGGACCCGCCAGCGGTGCAGGGCGCTGCTGAGGGCGTCCAGCACCGCGTCCCCCTCCAGCGAGCGGGGCGAGAGGTTGACGGCCACGCTCCCTCCCGCGCGGCACCAGCCGGCGGCGCGCCGCACCGCCTCCCCGACCACCCAGCGGTCGACCTCGGTGATGAGCGCGGTCTCCTCGGCCACCGGCACGAACGCGTCGGGGGCCAGCAGCCCGTGCCCCGGGCGCTGCCAGCGGACGAGGGCCTCGGCGCCCAGCACGCGGCCGTCCGCCAGGCTCACCAGCGGCTGGTAGTGCAGGCGCAGCTGCCCGCCGCGGACGGCGTCCCCCAGGGCGCTGCGCACGGACAGCCGGGCGTCGACGTCGGACTGCATCGCGTCGTCGAAGACGGAGGTCCGGGCCTTGCCCGACACCTTGGCGTCGTACATCGCGAGGTCCGCCCGGCGCAGCAGGGTCTCGGCGTCGGTGCCGCCGTCGCGGCTCTCGGCCAGGCCGATGCTCGCGCTGACCACGGCGTCGTGGGTGTCCAGCCGGAACGGGGTGGCGAGCTGGGCGCCGATCCGCCCGGCGATCCGCGCGACCGCGCCCCGCTCGCCGGGTTCGTCGGGCACGTCGCACACCACGACGAACTCGTCCCCGCCCAGGCGGGCGACGAGGTCGTCGGGGCGCAGGCAGGAGCGGATGCGCTCGGCGGCCCGGACCAGGAGCTCGTCCCCGGCCGCGTGCCCGAGGCTGTCGTTGACCTGCTTGAAGCCGTCGAGGTCGATGAACAGGGCCGCGACGGTCCCGCGCCGGGACCGGCCCGCGCTCAACCGCGCCTGCAGGTCGACGAGCAGGGCGGCACGGTTGGGCAGGCCCGTGAGCGTGTCGTGCATCGCCTGCCGGCTCAGCACCTCGTGCAGGCCCCGCATCTCCCGGGTCGACACCTCCAGCGACCGCTCCAGCGTGTAGCGCTCGTCGTCGGCCTCGGCGTACACGGCGCTGACGGCCTCCAGCAGCTCCCGCCACGGCCCCGCCGCCTCGGCGGGGTCGATGCCGGCGCGGCGCAGCTGACGGCCGAGGGTCCGGTGGAACCCGCTCACGGACCCTCCCTCACCACGGTCACGGTCATGGTCTGGTTGTGCAGGTCGCACCCCGAGGTGCCGGCGGGCGACAGCTCGCCGTAGGAGTAGAAGCCGACCAGCGGGGCTCCCCCGCCGAGCTCGTCGAGCACGGCGTCCAGCTCGTCCTCCGTGCGCCGGCCCAGCAGCAGGCGCCGGCCGACGCAGCTGACGGCCAGGGCGAGCGCGGTGCCGCCGGCCGGCAGCGACGCCGCGGCGGCGGCTCCCCCGGCCGCGTCCAGCAGGTCCTCGGTGGTGGTGCGCATGAGCTGGGCCACGGACCCCTCGGGCACGTCCCCCGCGAACGTCAGGCTGCGGGCGGCGTCGTCGGTCCCCAGGACCGTCCGCACCAGCTCGCGGTCGGGCTGGGCCGGGGTGCGCACCTGCAGCGGGAAGAGCAGCGCGGTGCCCGGCAGGCCGCGGGCGCGCTCACCGAGGTAGTCGCGGTACAGGTCCAGCGCCGGTCGGCCGTCCAGCTCGAACAGCTCGGTCCCCCGCGACCGGGTCACCCTCCGCTCCGGGCCCATGACGGACCAGCCGCCCCGCGACCCCGAACCGACCTGCAGGTCCGTCCCGTACACGCCGACCGCGCAGGCGCGGGAACCGGTGGGCCGGCCGTCCACCAGCACCCAGGTGCGGGTGAACCGGTCACCGTCACCGGCCAGACCCCCCGAGACCAGCACCCCGGGCCCGGCGCCGTCGGCCAGCCCCGCGGCCAGCGCACTGCCGTTGACCTCCGTGCCGTCGGCCAGCACGAGCACCCACGCCAGGTCCGGGCCCGCGCGGTGCAGGCGCCGTCCCAGGTCGAGCCCCACCGCGCCGGACGCACCGGCGCTGACGGCGGCCGTCTCGAGGACGAGCCGGGAACGGTGGAAGCGGACCACGGCCACCGTGAGCGTGCCGTCGGCGAGGTCGGCGCCCAGCACCTGGCCGGCGGTCGAGCAGCCCACCACCACCGACGACGGGTGGGCCCGGACCACCTCGCGCAGGGCGGGGCCGCAGGGGGCGTCGTCGTCGAGCAGGTCGGCGTCGCCCAGGACCAGCACCAGGGTGCTCGGGCCGTCCCACCCGGGCAGGGGGGTGCTCCAGCCGTCGCGAGCGCTCCAGCGCGTCGTCACCACGTCCATGCATCGCTCCTCGTGCGCCGCGGCTCGACGCTCAACCTCTACGTGGTCGGGGGAGCACCGGTCCCGCTTGAGCGTCCCGCGGGCACGTTCCCCCGCACGGCCCTCCCCCGGGTGCGCCCCGGGCGCACGCAGCGGGGCCGGGCCGCCGCGGCGGCCCGGCCCCGCCGGTCGGGGGAACGGTCAGACGAACCAGGGGAAGGGCGGGGGGCAGACCTGCAGCGGCAGGCAGCTGCCGCCGAACCAGGGCCAGCCGTGCGGCAGGACGGCCGCACCGGCGGGGGCGGCCGCGGCGAGCGAGCCGAGGGCGGCCACCACCCCGGCGCCGAGGACGAGGCGGGCGAGGCGGGCAGGGCGGGCGGGACGGGGGCGCACGGGGTCCTCCCGGCGGGGGGCGGTCACCGGCCGAGGGCTTCGCGGAACGAGGTGCGCCGGTTGGTCTGCATGAGCGAGGCGCGGTACATGCGCTCGGCGACGCGGATGACGCCGACGGCCCCGAGGAGACCGACCAGCAGGCTCAGCGCGGCCTCCCACCAGGAGGCGTCACCGCTGATGACGCGCACGGGCATCGCCGTCGTCGACAGCAGGGGCACGAACGAGACCACCTTCAGCGGCAGACCCGTCAGGAACAGGGCGAGGAAGAAGATCGCCATGACGAGGACCGTCACCGGCGGGGACGTGGACTGGATGTCCTCCGCGCGGGTCGCGACGGACCCGACCACGGCCCACAGGCACGACAGGGCCACGAAGCCGACGAGGAAGAAGGCCAGGAACCAGCCGACCCCGCCGCCGAGGAGCTCGAGCATCCCGGTGTTGCCGGTGGCGAGCAGGCCGGCGGTGCCCAGGCCCGCCAGCAGCACGACCTGCGCGGTGGCCAGGACCGTGGCCGCCACGACCTTGCCGACGAGGAGCTGGCGGACGGGGACGGCCGCGGCCAGGATCTCCACGACGCGGTTCTGCTTCTCCTCCACGACGCTGGTGGCCAGCGCGGTGCCGAACACCAGGGCGGCGAGGTAGAACAGCAGGCCGAACACCACGGCGCAGACCTTGGCGGTGGCGCGGGCGCGGTCCCCGTCGGGCTGCAGCAGGTCGTAGCCGACGGCCGCGCCCCGCCGGAGGGCGGCGGGGTCGAGGCCGGCCGCGGCGGCGTCGCGGTCCAGCGCGACGGCGGCCACGGCCGTCCCGACCCACTGCGCCGCGTCGGTGTTGCGCTCGGTGTCGCCGATCAGCCGCCAGCCCTGCCCGTCGGCCGTCGGGACCAGCCCGGCGTCGACGGAACCGTCGCGGACCTGGCGCTCGACGTCCGCGACCGAGGGCAGGGTCGTGGTGGAGAACTCGACGGACGACCCAGCGGCCCGCGCCGCGGACCCGGCCCGCTGGACGACGGACGTCGCGTCGCGGCCCGTCACGGCCAGGTCGACGTGCCCGCTGCGGGCCGCGAGGACCCCCTGGACCACGAGGCTGCCGATCAGCAGGAGGAGCAGGACGCCGGTGGCGACGAGGAAGTTGCGGTCGCGCAGCTTCACGGCGATCTCGCGCGCCGCCACGACCCGCCACGCCGGCGTCGTGCGGGCCGGCGCCGGCCCCGGGTCGAGCAGGGTGGGGCGGTCGTCGGGACGGGTGCGGACGGGTGCGGTCAGTTCACGGGCGCTCATGCGGCGACCTCCCTGAAGACTTCGGCGAGCGTGGGGACGACGGTGGACAACTCGTAGACGCGGCCGCGCCCGGCGGCCTCGCGCAGCAGGCGGTCGGAGTCCTCGGGGTCGGCGAGGCGGACGACGGCCGACCCCTCGTGGACGTCGTCGACCTGCAACCAGCCCAGGCCCCGGACCCACGAGGCGTCCGAGCCGGTGCGCAGCCGGTGCCGCACGCCCGCGGACGTGCGCAGCTCCTCGACCGTCCCGGCGGCGACGACGCGACCCGCGTGCAGGACGACGAGCCGGTCGCACAACCGCTCGACCAGGTCGAGCTGGTGGGAGGAGAACAGGACCCCTGCCCCGCGGGCGGCGTGGTCCTGCAGCAGCTCGGCCATGCTGTCCACGGCCGTCGGGTCCAGACCCGAGAACGGCTCGTCGAGGACCAGCAGCCGCGGGTCGGCGATGACGGCCGCCGCGATCTGGACGCGTTGCTGGTTGCCCAGCGACAGCGACTCCAGCTTGTCGCCGCCGCGGGCGGCGAGGTCGAAGCGTTCGAGCAGCTCCTGCGCGGACCGGCGGGCGCGGCCGGCGTCCAGACCCTGCAGCCGGCCCAGGTAGACGAGCTGGGCCAGCACCGGCTGCTTGGGGTACAGGCCGCGCTCCTCGGGCATGTACCCGAACCGGCGGCGGTCGGCCGGCGTGACCGGCGCCCCGTTCCAGCGGATCTGCCCGGCGTCGGGCTCCAGGACGCCCATGACCATCCGCATGGTCGTGGACTTCCCCGCCCCGTTGCCGCCGACGAAACCCACCAGCTCACCGGAGGGCACCGTCATGGCGATGTCGTCGACGGCCGTGCGGTCACCGAACCGTCGTGTCAGACCTCGGATCTCGAGCATGCCCCCGATGCTGGGCGGGGGTGGTGGGGTCCCGGTCCAGGACCGCTCGAGCCCGCCCCTCACGAGGCCACCACCGTCTCGCGCACGGGCGGGCGGGGGGCGAACAGGTCGCGGAACGGGCCGTCGACGAGCAGGAGGTCGTCGGGCCGGCCGGACTGGACCACGCGGCCGCCGTCGAGCACGTGCACGACGTCGGCGCCGGCCACCGACGCGAGCCGGTGGGCGATGACGAGGGTCGTGCAGCCGAGCGCGGCCAGGTTGCGGGCGACGGTCTGCTCGGTGGCGGCGTCGAGGGAGCTCGTCGCCTCGTCCAGGACGAGGAACTCCGGACGGGCCAGGACCGCCCGGGCCAGCGCGATCCGCTGCCGCTGCCCGCCGGACAGGTTCGCCCCCAGGTTGTTGACCATCGTCTCGTAGCCCGCGGGGAAGCGCAGGACGTCCTCGTGGACGCACGCGACGCGGCACGCCTCCTCCACGTCGGCGCGCGTGACGTCACGGCCCAGCGCCACGTTGTCGTGCAGCGTCGCGGTCTCCAGGGTCACGTCCTGCGGGACGAACGCCAGCCGCGCGAACAGGTCACCGGGGACGACGTCCCCGACCGGCACGCCGTCGAACGTCACCGAGCCGGTCGTGCTCGGGTACAGCCCGAGGGCGAGCTTGGCCAGCGTGCTCTTGCCCGACCCCGTGCGGCCCACGAGGGCGACGGTGGTCCCCGGCTCGACGGTCAGGTCCACGTCCTGGACCACCGGCGGGGTGTGCCGCGTGTAGCGGTACCCGACCCCGTGCAGGCCCAGCCGGCCGAGCCGTCGCACCGAGCGCGTCCCGACGGGCTGGGAGCGGGTCGTCGTGATGTCCTCGATGCGCCGGGCGTACGTGCGGCACACCAGGAACAGGGCCACGGAACCGTAGATCGCGTTGGCCGTGGCGAAGATCATCGACGCGATGGCCAGCGCCCCGAAGACGGTCCCCAGCGACATGTCGCCCCGCTGCCACAGCACCAGGCCGACGACGAGGGTGACGATCGGGCCGCTGAACTGCAGGACGCCCGTGACGGCGTTCACCCCGCCCTGCAGCAGCATCCTGCGCCGCAGGTACCTCAGGGAGACGGCGTTCTGCCGCCGCCAGCGGGTGAGGAACTGGTGGCGGTCCGGCTGGGTCTTGATGGTGAGGATCGACTGGATCGCCTCGAGCTGCTCGGTGAGCATCCGGCCCGTCTGCGACTGCTCGTTCTGGATGGCGCTGTAGAACACCGCCCGGGACCCGAACAGCACGAGGAGCATCGCCGCCACGAAACCCGTCGCGACGAGCGCCAGCGGGACGCTGCGGGTGAACAGGTACCCCAGGTAGACCAGCAGCCCGCCGATCTGGAAGAACCCCGCGAACAACTGGTCCGAGAGGGAGTCGCGGATCGCGCTGATGCCCGCGAGCCGGTAGGCGAGCTCACCGGGCTGGCGGGCGTCGAAGTACTTGTAGGGCAGGCCCAGGAGGTGGTCGAGCACCTGCTGCGCGCTGCGGCCGCCGATGACGACGGCGCTGCGCGAGGTGAACACGGACCGCAGGTGGATGCCGAGCCCGACGGCGGCGACGATCCCGAGGATCCACGGCAGGGTGTCGCCGACGATGTCGAGCCGGCCGTCCACGAGGGCCTGGTCGATGACGCGCTGCGTGAGGTACGGGGCGCCGATGTCCGTGGCGTACACCAGGACCGACGTCAGGAGCACCCCCGCCAGGGGTGCGGCGGCGGCCCGCAGCGCCGCGCGGAACGGCCGCGGGGCCCCCGGGTCGCGCTCCGGTTCGGCGAACCGCACGTCCGGTGCCGGCCGCGGGAGGAGGACCATCCCGGAGAACTGGACGCCGAACTCCTCCACCGGTGCGCGGCGGCGGCCGCTGGCGGGGTCGACGAGCACGACGGTCGACCCCCGGAACCGTTCGACGACGACGTAGGAGGAGTTCCCCCAGCCGGCGATGAACGGACCCGGGAGCCCCTGGGCCTCGGCCGTGCTCACCTGGCGGACCTCCGCGACGACGCCGCGGACCGAGAAGAGTTCCGCGAGCTGCGGCAGCGTCGACCCCGAACGACCGAGGTCGACCTCCTCCCGCAGCGCCGACGTGGGGACCCTGCACCCGGCCGCGTGCAACAGCATGGCCGCGCAGCACAGACCCGCCTCCAGCGGGGTCACCTGCAGTTCCGGGGTGATCCGTCCCATCGCCCGGCTCCTTCCTGTCCGCACCGCGGGGACCTCCCGCGGTGCGACCGAGGTTCGCCGGTCCCGCTCGAGCCGGGGTGGACGCACCCACGAGGACCGCGCAGCACGCTCGGAGCCGTCACCGAGGAACGACCGAAGGAGCGTCATGCCACCGACCAGCACCAGCCCGCGGGTCCAGTACCGGTCGACCGAGCTCGAGACCGTCCCGGCCGTCGACCGGCTGCTGCGGGGCCTGGGCCTCGGCGGGTTCGAGGAGGACTCCGTCACGAGCGTCCTGGGCCGCAACGACAACTGGTCCGGACGCACCGACCGGGGCCGTCGGGTCTTCGTCAAGCGCCTGCTCGACGCCGACCGGGACCGCCGGCTCGAACGCAGCCTGCACGTCGAACGGCACGCCGGGTCCGGTCTGCGGACCCCGCGGCTGCTGGGCGCCGACCCGGCCGAGGCGCTGGCGGCGTTCGAGTTCCTGCCCGACGCGCGCACCGGCGCGGAACTGGCGCTCGACGAGGAGATGACGGACGAGCGGTGCCGGGAGGCCGGCGCCCTCGTCGCCGTCCTGCACTCGCTGCCCGTGGGGGGTTTCGACGACTCCCCGCACCCGTTGCCGCCCGTGCAGGGGCTGGAGGCGCTGTCCCTGGCGCACTGGACGGTCGCCTCGCAGGCCGAGCTGCAGATGTGGGGGCTGCTGCAGCGCGACGCCGAGCTCGTCACCGCGTTGCACGCGCTGCGGTCCCGCGAACCCGCCGGGCCCGGCCGGACCCCGGTCCACGGGGACCTGCGCCTGGACCAGTTCCTGCTCAGCGGGGACCGGTTGCACCTGTCCGACTTCGAGGAGACGCGGGCGGGCGACCCGGCCCGCGACCTGGGCGCGTTCGCCGGGGAGTGGTTGTTCCTGGCCGCGGCCGCGATCCCCGTGACCCTGGCCGGCGACCTGCCGCTGGGCCGCGCCGCCGACCACGCGCAGGTCGTCGCGACGGGGACCCGGGAGGTCGCGGCCCGCCGGCCCCGGGTCGCCGCGTTCTGCCGGGGGTACCTCGACGTCCGCCCGCGGGCGCTGGAGGACGCGGGCCTGCTCGAACGCGCCACGGCCTTCGCGGGCTGGCACATGCTCGACCGGATGCTGGCGGCCGCCGCGAAGGCCAACCGCCTCTCGCCGGTGACCCGCGCCGCGGCCGGCATCGGCCGGGGGCTGCTGATCTCCCCCGCCGAGTTCACCTCGACCCTCGGACTGGACGTGACCCCGTGACCCGCACCCTCGCCGACCGGCTGGTCAGCCCCCGCCTGCTGGACGCCGCCCGCGGTGTCGACGTGGAACCCGGGGGTCTGGCGGCCACGGTCGCCGGGACCCGCTACGTCGAGGGCAGTCCCGTGGCCCTGGCCCGGACCGTCGGCGGCGTCCTCTACCAGACCGTCCACAACGGGCGGGACAAACCCCTCGAGTTCGCCCTGCGCAGCTTCCGCGACCCCCGGTTCGAGCAGACCCTGGTGGCCGCCACCCCACCGCTGGTGCGCAGCGTCCGCGCGGACGTCGTCGCCCCGGCCGCCCCGGGCGCGACGGACGTCGTCGTCGACCTCGACGGGGTGCGGGTGCGGGTCCCGAACAGCGAACCGCGCGAGGGGTCGGTGCGCGTCGACCTGCCCGGTCTGCGGCCCGCGCTGTCCCCGGGTTTCCTGTACGCCCACGGCCCCCGGGCCGGCCGGTTGCGCGGCCCGGTCCTGCGGCTCTACGCGCACGTCGCCGACCCGCAGGCGGCACCGGAGGTGTGGCGGCGGGCCGTGCGGTTCCTCACCGTGCCGGAGATCGGCTGGCACGCGAAGGTCCTGTCCACCCCGTCGCTCTACCCGCGCTGCGACGCCCTCGTCGTGTACCTGTGCCGCGACGGGTGGCCCGTCGCGGCGCCCCTGGCCCACGAGCTCGAGGCGACGGGGCTGCTGGGCGGGAGCACGTCCCCGTTCACCCGCGCCCTGACCCCGTCGGTCGGCTGCGCGTTCGAGCCGACCGACCGCCGTCCGGCGCACGCCGGGTCCAGCTTCGGCCAGCACCGCGCGAACGTCGTGGCCGAGGCCGTCGTCGCGCACGCGCTGGAGGGCGCCGACGCCGACCTGGCGGGCCTGCTCGCCCAGGCGTGCGTCGACGCGGACGTCGATCCGCTGGAACCCGCCCGCAACCTCGCCTCGCCGGCGCTGCCCGTGCTGGGCCTGCAGTGACCCGCCCGACCCCCCTGACCCCGCTGACCCCACGAACCCCCGGAACGGAAGGACCGACCGTGGACACCACGCACCAGGACCCCACCGACCTGCACGCAGCCCCGGACGCCGACCTGGACGCCGACCTGGACGCCGACCTGGACGCCGACGTCGTCGTGGTCGGCGGCGGACCCGCCGGCAGCACCGTCGCGACCCTGCTGGCCCAGCGCGGCCGGGACGTCGTCCTGCTCGAACGCGAGCAGTTCCCGCGGTACCACGTGGGCGAGTCGCTGATCTCCGGGATCGTGCCGCTGATCCGCGAACTCGGGCTCGAGGCCGAGATGGACGCGCGGTACCCGTGGAAGTACGGCGTCACCCTCGTGTGGGGTTCCGAACCCGAACCCTGGCGCACGGCGTTCAACGACGCCAGCCCGTTCGACCACTCCTGGCACGTGGACCGCGCGAGCTTCGACGAGCTGCTGCTGGACAACGCGCGCGCCCACGGGGTCCGCGTCCTGGAACGCGCGAAGGTGACGTCGGTGCGCACCGGACCCGACGGCCGCGTCGGGGGCGTGGAGTTCGAGCAGGACGGGCGGCGGCGCGAGGTGCGGGCGCGGTGGACCGTCGACGCCTCCGGCCACGCCCGCGTCGCGAGCCGCCACCTCACCGACGTCGACTGGCACGACGACCTGCGCAACATCGCGATCTGGCGCTACGTCGACGACTTCCGGCCGCTGGAGGACTCCGGCGACATCCTCGTCGAGGCCGTCCCGGAGGTCGGGGGCTGGCTGTGGGGGATCCCCGTGTCCGCGAACCGCCTGAGCGTCGGGTACGTGACCTCCGCGGCCGCGGTCGCCGAGGCCACCGCCGCCGGCCGCAGCGCCGAGGACCTGTTCGACGCCGCGCTCGCCGCCAGCCGGGTCGCCCGCACGATGGTCGAGCCCGGGACGCCGGTCCCGGGTCAGCGGACCGTGCGCGACTTCTCCCTCACGGCCCGGCGGTTCTCCGGACCGGGGTGGGTGGGGGTCGGCGACGCCGTCGCGTTCGTCGACCCGCTGTTCTCCTCGGGGGTGTGGCTGGGTTCGTCGGGGTCCTGGCTCGCGGCGCGCGCGCTGGACGCGTGCCTGACCGACCCCGACGCCGCCCCGGCCGCCCTCGGCCACTTCGAGCGGGTGTACCGGCAGTTCGTCGGCGACATGCTCGCCTACGTGCGGTACTTCTCCGACCCGCGCCGCCACCGCGAGGACTACCTGGAGAAGGCGCAGGCCGCCACGCGGGTGTTCGCCGAGAACTCGCAGGTGGGTTTCGTCTCGCTCATCTCGGGGATCACGGCGCTGCCCGACATCGTGGGTTTCGACCCGCTCGGCGACCGGGTCGGGTCCACGTTCGCCGCGGCGATGTCGGTCTGAGGCGGACCTCGTGAACACGCCGAACTTCGAGGTCCTGCTGCACGTCACGGCGGCCGTCGCGGTGATCGTGGTCCTGGCGAGGGTGTGCGGGGCCCTCGCGGAGAAGGTGGGGCAACCCGCCGTCGTCGGGGAGATGGTCTCCGGGATCCTGCTCGGCCCCACCCTGCTGGGTTCGCTCGCCCCCGGGTTCACGGGCTACCTGTTCACCGACCGCACCCGGCCGGTCCTCTACACCGTGGCGATGCTCGGCCTGTGCCTGTACATGTTCCTCGTGGGCGCCGACCACGAGATCGAGACCGGACGGGGCCGGGACCGGTGGGCCCCCGTCGCGCTGGCCGTGACGGGGGTGGTGGGCCCCGCGGTGCTCGGCGGCCTCGGCGGCGGTCTGCTGCTCGCCGGTGAACGGCCCGCCGGCGTCGCCCCGTGGGTGTACGCGGTGTTCCTCGGGGGTGCGCTGTCCATCACGGCGTTCCCGATGCTGGCCCGGGTCCTGCAGGAGCGGCGCATGGTCCACACCCGGTTCGGCCGGACGGCGACGACGGCGGCCGCCGTCGACGACGCCCTCGCCTGGTGCCTGCTGGCGGTCGTGACGTCCCTGGTGACCCGGGGCAGCGCCCTGGGCGCGGTGACGACGGTCGTCCTGCCCGCCCTCGCCCTGGCCGTCGCCGTCCTGGTGGTCGTGCCGCGCGTCTTCCGCTCCCGCCTCGAGGCGGCGGTCCACCGCGGGCACCTCGACGAGGGCCTGCTGGCCGCCCTGCTCGCCACGACCCTCGTGGTCGGCTGGGCCGCGGACGCGATCGGGATCTACTCGGTGTTCGGCGGGTTCCTGGTGGGGGTCGCGCTGCCGCGCGTCCCCGGGTTCGCCCCCCTGCTGCACGGTTCGGCGCTCGGGCTGGTGCGCACGCTGATGCTGCCGCTGTTCTTCGCGTTCTCCGGCCTGAACACCGACCTGCGGACCCTGGCCTCGCCGTCCTACCTGCTGCCGCTCGTGGCCCTCGTGCTCGTCGCGGCCGTCACGAAGTCCGCCGCCGGCTACGTCGTGCTGCGCCGCTGGTTCCGCTGGTCGCACGGCGAGGCCTTCGCCATGGGGGCGATCATGAACGCGCGCGGGCTCATGATCCTGATCTTCATCAACGCCGGGCTCGACCTCGGCGTCCTGAGCCGTCCCGCGTTCTCGATGCTCGTCGTCGTGGCGGTCGTGACGACGGCCGCCGCGGTCCCGCTGTACCGCCGGCACTTCAGCGACGCGGTCGAGGAGGCCGCCCGCGAGGAGGGCCTGCGGCGGCGGCCGCGAGCCACCGCCGTCGGAGCGCGCGAACCGGAGTGGGCCAGCCCGGGGTGAGCTGCGCTCAGGCGGGGACGGGGGTGACGCGCACGGGGCGCACGGCGCGCGGGAACCAGCGCTCCTCGGGGGCGGGGACGCCGAAGTGGAAGCCCTGGGCGGACTCCCAGCCCTGCTCGGCGAGGTGGTCGGCCTGCGCCGCGGTCTCCACCCCCTCGCACACCGACGACAGCCCGAAGCTGCCCGCCAGGCTCACGACGGCCGCCGCGATGCGGTCCGAGCTGGAGTCCTCGGGCAGGTCCGCCACGAACGACCGGTCGAGCTTGAGCCCGGAGACGGGCAGCCGGCGCAGGTAGGCCAGCGCGGAGTAGCCGGTGCCGAAGTCGTCGAGGAGCACGGCCACGCCCAGCTCGGCGAGGTCGCGCAGCTCCCGCTCGGTGACGGCGTCCCCGGAGACGAGGGAGGTCTCCAGGAGCTCGACGGCCAGCCGCGCGGGCGGCAGGCCGCGGCGGTGCAGACCGCGGGCGACGGAGGCGGCGAACGTGCCGTCGAGGCGGCGCGCGGAGGTGTTCACGGCGACCCGCACGTCGGGGTGGCGGGTCAGGAAGTCGAGCGCCTGCTCCAGCACCACGGCGTCGATGGCGCTGACGAGCCCGCAGTCCTCGGCCACGTCGAGGAACTGCCCCGGCAGGAGCAGCCCGCGCCGCGGGTGGTCCCAGCGCACGAGCGCCTCGAACCCCGTGCGGCGGCCGTCGCGCAGCCGCACCACCGGCTGGTAGTGCACGCGCAGCTCGTCGTGCTCCAGGGCGCGGCGCAGGTCGGTCTCCACGGTGAGGCGGCGCACGGCCCGGTCGCGCATGGTCGAGGTGAACACCCGGCAGCAGCCGCCGCCGGCGGCCTTGGCCGCGTCCAGGGCCGTGTTGGCGTCGCGCAGCAGCGTCGCGGCGTCCAGCAGGGGGGTGGTCCCGCGCCCGACGTCCGTCCCGGTGGCCTGCAGGTCGACCACGACGAGGCCGGTGCTGACGGCGCAGCGGATCTCCTGGCGGCCGTCGGGGACCTCGACCTCGAGGGGGGCGCCGAGGTCGCGGGTGAGCCGGTCCGCGACGTCGACGGCCTCGGCGACGTCGGTCAGGCCGGGCAGGACGACGAGGAACTCGTCGTCGCCGAGCCGGGCCACGACGTCACCGCCGCGCACCCCGGCCGTCAGCCGCCGGGCGACCCCGACGAGGACCTCGTCGCCGACGGCGTGCCCGAGGCTCTCGTTGACGACGCGGAACCGGTCGAGGTCGCAGGAGACGACGCCCAGGAGCCCCTCGCGGGTGGGCAGGCGGGAGGTGAGGTCGGCGACGACCCCGGCGCGGCTGCGCAGGTGGGTCAGGGGGTCGTGGTCGCCGGGGTGGTGGCGCCGGCCGCGCCGGTCGGCGTCGACGAGCTGCACCAGGACGACGCTGGTGGCGTCGTCGGCGGACGACAGCGAGCAGAGGACCTGGGCGCGCAGGGGGCCGGCGTCCCGGCGGCGCACGAGCAGTTCCCCCTGGACGACCGGTGCCCCGCGGAGGAGTTCCTCGACGACGGCGTCGAGGTCGAACCCGCCGTGGGGGCCCGGGGCGGTGCCCCTCGGGACGGGCGCGGCGCCGGCGGGAGCGGGCGCGAGGAGGTCGCCGATCTTGGTGCCGCCGAGCTCGTCGGGGCGCAGGTGCAGGAGCGCGGCGAACGCGTCGTTGGTGTCCAGCAGCTCCCCGTGCAGGTCGGTGACGGCCACCGCGAGAGCGGCGGACATCACGACCCGGGTGAGCCCGGGTCCTCGGTCGTCGTGCACCACTCACCTCCTCGTGGAACCCCAGCTCGGACGCCTCGAGTCCTTCATGCGTCAATCTTCTAGAAGAATCCGGCTGTGCGATGAGTGTGACGCCTCTCGGGCCCGGACACAAACGGTCCGGCGGAACCTCCGCTGCTCGGTCACCGTCAGCGAGCGGGGGTGACTGTGAGGTCCGTCCGGGCGGTGGTTTGCGCCGAACGGGGGACCTGGGAGCGGCCCGTGGGCCCCCGCGCTCAGGCCCGCGCCCCGCCCGGTCGATCCCTGGCACGTGGCAGACCTCCCCGAGCAGCGAGAACGGCGCTCCATCAGCCTGCGCGCCAGGCTCCTGGCGCTCGTGCTCGTCCCCGTGCTCGGGTTCTCCGCCTTCGCCTCGATCCTCGTCGTCCACCGGTTCCAGCGCGTGCAGGCCGCCGAGGACGCCGTCCGCCAGGTGCGCGCGGCCATCGCCCTCGACGCCGTCCGCGCCCGCGTCTCCGAGGAGGCGATCCCCCTCGTCTCCAGCGTGGAACTGCTCGACCTGAGCGTGGCCGGGGGGACCCTGCAGGCCCGCAACGAGCTCGCCGTGAACCTGCACACCCTCTACTCCGGCGCCGCCGCCCGCACCGACGCCGCCGTCGCCACCGCGTCCCGCAACGCCCTGGCCGGGCCCCAGGTCCGCGACGCCGCGACCTCGCTCGCGACGGTCCGCGCGTCCTGGGGCGCCGGGGCGACCGCCGACGAGCGCCTGCGCAGCAACCGCCAGCTCTTCGACAAGTACCGCTTCCTCGTCGCCACCCTCAGCGACGCCGTCGACGAGCACCTCGCCGCCGCAGCCGCCGGGGGCGGCGACCCCCAGCTCGACGACGCCGTCACCGAGCTGCAGCGCACCGCCCGCGCGACCACGCTGGCCGGCGAGGAGGTCCCCTACTACCTGGGGTACCTGGCCGCCGAGAACAGCATCCAGGGCTCGGCCCGGGGCTTCTTCCTGCGCAGCTGGGCCGGCTACCGCAACGCCTCCGACGAGGTCTCCACCTCCCGCCACTTCGCGCTGCGCAACAGCTGGGGCACGGCCGTGCTCACCGCCGACGCCCAGACCGTCGACGGCACCCTCGACGAGGCCGCCGCCGCGACCACCCGGACCGTCCCGGACGCCGAGACCCTCGTCGCGCTCAGCACCGCCGTCGTCGGCCGCGACGACGCCCTGCACGCGGCCCTGCGCGTCGCCGCCGACCGGGCCGTCGGGGTGGCCGAGGGCTACCGCGGCGCCGCCGAGCACGAACTGGTGAAGTACGCCGCGATCACCGTCCTGCTGCTGGCGCTGTCCCTCGGCGGCAGCCTCTACACCAGCCGGTCCATCGGCCGGCCCCTGGAACGCCTCGCCGACGCGGCGGGCTCCATCAGCCGCGGCGAGCTCGTCGACGTCACCGTGGAGGGCCCCCCGGAGACCCGCGTCGTGGCGCACGGCCTCGGCGCGGCCGTCGCCAGCCTGCGCTCGATGCAGGCCCAGGCCCAGGCCGTCGCCGACGGCGACCTCGACGACGCCGTCCTGCACCGCCCCCTGGGCGGCCCCCTCGGGCGCGTCGTGCACGCCTCCGTCCAGCAGATCGTCACCGCCGTGCGCGAGCGCGAGGAGCTGCAGCAGGAACTGGCCCACCAGGCCACCCACGACGCCCTCACGACCCTGCCCAACCGCGCCGAGGCCCTCGCCCAGATCGACCGCGCCCTGCGCCGCACCCACCGCACCGGCGACCGCGTCGGCCTGCTCTTCCTCGACCTCGACCAGTTCAAGACCGTCAACGACTCCCTGGGCCACGTCGCCGGCGACGCCGTCCTGCAGACCGTCGCGCAGCGCCTGCGCGAACGGGTCCGGGCCGTCGACGTCGTGGCCCGCCTCGGCGGGGACGAGTTCGTCGTCCTCGTCGAACCCGTCACCGACGAGAAGGGGCTGCTGGAGTTCGGCCAGGCCCTCATCGACACCGTGTCCGCCCCCATCCCGCTGCTCGGCTCCGCCGAGTCCCAGGCCGTCATCGGCGCCAGCGTCGGCGTCGCCGTCAGCCGCGTCGAAGCCGCACCCGGGGCCGGCGGGCACGAGGCGGCCGACCGGCTGCTGCAGGAGGCCCACACCGCCGCCTACCGCGCCAAGAACGCCGGCCGCGGCCGCGTCGAGGTCTACGACGACGACCTGCGCGCGGCGCTCGCCGCCCAGACCGCCGTCGAGGACGGGCTCCGGCACGCCCTGGTCGCCGACGAGCTCGTCCTGCACTACCAGCCCGTCACCGACCTCGAGACCGGCCGCGTCCGCTCGGTGGAGGCGCTGGTGCGCTGGGAGAAGCCCGGTGAGGGGCTGGTCCCGCCCGGCAGGTTCATCCCCGTCGCGGAGGGCTCGGACCTCGTCTGCGACCTCGGGCGCTGGGCGCTGCGGACCTCGCTGCGCCAGCTCGCCGAGTTCGACGCCACCGGCGGACCCGCGGCCGGCCTGAGCGTCGCCGTCAACATCTCCGGCCGGCACCTGCGGTCCCCGCGCCTCGTCGAGGACGTGCGGACGGCCCTGGAGGCGTCCGGGACCGCCCCCGGCCGCCTCGTGCTGGAGGTCACCGAGACCGTCATGGTCGAGGACGACGCGGCCTGGGCGCGGCTGGAGGAACTGCGGGCCATCGGCGTGCGCGTGGCCATCGACGACTTCGGGACGGGGTACACGTCGTTCGGGCAGCTGGCCCGCGTGCCCGTGGACGTGCTGAAGATCGACCGCAGCTTCGTCGACTCCGACGACCCCCGCACGGTCGAGCTCGTGCGCCTCGTCGTCGGGGCGGCCCGCAGCTTCGGGCTGCGCGTCGTCGCCGAGGGGACCGAGCAGGCCTCGCAGGTGCGGGCGCTGCAGGCCGTCGGCTGCGACACCGCGCAGGGCTACTACTTCTCCCGGCCCGTGCCCGCCGGCCGCCTCGCCGAGGCCGTCACCGGGTGCGGCGAGATCTTCTCCACGCTCGGCCGTTTCGCCGAGGCGGGCTGACGGGCGTACCCTCGTGCGGGTTTTTCCTCCGAGGGAGAAGACGTGTCTCAGGCAACGCTGGACCTCGACCCCGGTCACCTGACCGACGAGGCCATCCGCTCCACGATGACGAACTGCACCCGCGGCGAGGCGCACCGCATGCGCGTGCCCGAGTGGGTGCACGGGACCGACCCCGTCCACGAGGTCGTCGGCTGGCGCGACCCCAAGGCCCCCGAGCGCGGCTGGCTGCTGGTGCCGCTGGGCGAGGCCGTCGTCGGGCTCGCGCTGCGCGCCACCCCCGGCAAGGGCGTGCGGACCACCGCCATGTGCGACCTGTGCCGCACGACCCGCTCCCCCGGGGAGGTCGGGCTGTTCGTCGCGGCCCGCGCCGGGGAGTCGGGGCGCAAGCTGAACACCGTCGGGACGTACGTGTGCGCCGACCTGGCGTGCGCCGACAACGTCCGGGTCCTGCGCGCGACGCCGCGGCTGAAGCCGGACCCTGGGCTGAGCATCTCCCAGCGCCAGGAGGCGCTGCGCGAGCGGGCCGCCGCCTTCGCGCGCAAGGTGCTCGCCTCCGCCGACTGAGGGGCCGAGCGGGGGAACGTGGTGACGAGCACCCCGCGGGAGCGTGTAGAGTCGTCACCGCACGTTGCGGACGTAGCGCAGTTGGTAGCGCATAACCTTGCCAAGGTTAGGGTCGCGAGTTCGAGTCTCGTCGTCCGCTCTGTGGAAGTACCGTCGGTCCTCGTGGACCGGCGGTACTTCTTTCATGCCTGGACGGTGTTCCGCGCCGTGCGCAACCTGCCCGCGAGCGCCGTCGCCGTGGGGTGGGCCCGCCACCACGGGGCCACGATCCTCATCGGGAACGACCTCTTCGTCGAGTGCTCCGGGATGCCGCGCGGGACGTACGGCCGGGGCGGGACGACCGTCGGGAACGTGTGGCTCTACGGCGACCTGGGCGGCCCCGACCGGCGCCGGCACGAGCTGCGGCACGCCGACCAGTACGCACTGCTGGGGACGCTGCCCTTCCTCGCGCTGTACGGGCTCAACGCGCTGGTGACGCGCAACCTGCCGCACCGCAACGTGTTCGAGCGGTGGGCGGGGCTGACCGAGGGGGGCTACACCACCCCGGCGATCGAGGAACCCCACGCGGCGATCGAGGAAGATCAGGGAGGCCCGGGGCGGTGATTCCTCGATCGCGGCGCGGGGTTCCTCGATCGCGGCGACGGGGTCCTCACGGGACGGCGGTCGCGGCGCCCGGCTCCGGGCGCACCCGCACGGCCAGCACGGCGACGTCGTCCTCGGCGTGACCCTGGACGAGGCCGAGGACGTGGTCGCAGATGTCCGACGGCGCCATCCCCGCGTACCCGGACGCCGTCTCGGCCAGCCAGGCGAGCCCGTCGTCGATCGCGGCGCCGCGGCGTTCGACGAGCCCGTCGGTGAACAGCAGCACGGTCGCCCCCGGCGGCAGGCCGTGGACGTGGTCGGCGCGCGCGAACCCGGCCTCCAGGCCCAGCAGCAGGTCCGGGCTGGTCCGGAGCAGTTCGACCGTGCCGTCGGGGGCGACGACCAGGGGCGGGGGGTGGCCCGCGTTGGACCAGCGCAACCGCCAGTGCGCCGACCCCTCCAGCGGTTCGACGGTGGCCAGGATGCCCGTCGCCAGGGCCCCGACCCCCAGGTCGCGCATGGCCCGGTCGAGGGCCGAGAGCGCCGCGGCGGGCGAGACCTCCAGGGAGTACCCGATGCCGCGCAGCAGGTTGCGGACCTGCCCCATGGCCGCCGCGGCGTCCTGGTCGTGGCCGGTGACGTCGCCGATGACGAGGCAGGCGGTGCCGGCGGCGGTGAGGAAGGCGTCGTGCCAGTCCCCGCCGACCTGGGCGTGCTCGGCGGCGGGCAGGTAGCGCACGGCGATCTCGAGGTGGTCCGGCTGGGGCGCCGCGGTCAGCAGGCTGCGCTGCAGCGTCTCGGCCATCGTCCGGACGGCGGCGGCGGCGGCCCGTTCGGCCTGGGTGGCGCGGACGCGGTCCAGGGCCTGGGCGGTGGAGGCCGCGAGGGCGGTGATGAGGTCGGTGTCCTCGGAGGACAGGTGGCGGGGGGTGCGCCACGACAGGCCGAGGGCGCCGATGACGCGCTCACCGACCCACAGCGGCCAGGCGGCGGTGCTGGGGTCCTCGTCGACGACGGCGCTGCCGCTGAAGGCGGCGGTGAGCGCGGCGACGGCCGGGTCGTGCCGGTCGCCGAGGACCTGCAGGCGCCCCTCCTCCAGGACCCCGAGGACGATGCCGTCGGCGCCGAGCAGCCCGACGGCCCCCCGGCCCAGGACGCGCAGGACGTCGTCGACGTCGTCGACGCTGGGCAGGGCCTGGGCGACGGCGACGAGACCGGCGAGGCGCTGGGCCTGCCACTGCTGCAGGTCCGCGCGACGGCGTTCGGCCTCGTAGGAGGCCGCGGCCGACAGGGCGTCGCCGACGGTGGCGGCGACGAGCCGCAGGAAGTCGCGGTGGGCGGCGTCCACGGGCACGAGGTCGCTCAGGCGGGCGGCCAGGACCCCGGGGGACTCCCCGCCGAGGGCCGCCGGGATCCGGACCCAGGCGAGCCGGGTGCCGTCGGGTTGTTCGCGGACGAGGACCTGCCGCGGCGCCAGGGCCTCCGGCGGTGGCGGCAGGCGCAGGGGCTGGCCGGGCAGCTGCAGGTCGGCGGCGGGCAGGTCCAGCGGTGCGGTCGCCAGCACGTCGAGGGCCTTGCGGGCCAGGTCGGCCGGTGACTGCAGCTCGGAGGCGAGGTCGCCCAGCCGCGTGAGCAGTTCCAGGCGGCGGTGGTCCTGGACCTGGCGGGTGGTCTCGGCGGCGATGTCCATGACGCCGGCGATGCGACCCTCGTCGTCGCGCACCGGGGAGTAGGAGAAGGTGAAGCACGTCTCCTCGGGGCGGCCGTGCCGGTTCAGCACCAGGGGCATGTCCTCGAACCACACCGCGTCGCCGCCGCGCGCCTGCTCGAACAGCGGCTCCAGGTCGTCCCACGCCTCGGCGAACACCTCCCCGACGGGACGGCCGAGGGCGGCGGGGTGCTTGTCGGCGATCATGTCGGCGTAGGGCTGGTTGTAGAGCATCGCCAGGTCCGGACCCCAGCAGATGACGATGGCGAAGCGGGTCTCCAGCGCCAGCTCCAGGACGCGGCGCAGCGAGCGGGGCCAGCGGGACGGGTCCCCCAGGGACGTGCTGTCCCAGTCGACCGCCTCGTAGACGTCCCGGAGGGCCTGCTCGGACCCGAACGGGAGGTTGGCCACCACGTCACGAACGTAGTGGTGATCGTCTAGCGGGGCGCGTTCTCCGCGTCCCGCAACCACCGCGACCCGGCGCCCTCCTCGGCGGCGGCGTCGTGCGGGTTGAACAGGGTGCAGCGGGTCAGGCTGAGGCAGCCGCAGCCGATGCAGCCGTCGAGCGAGGTCCGCAGGGCGTGCAGCTCGCGGATGCGGGCGTCGAGCAGCTCCTGCCAGCGCTCGCCCACGCGCGCCCACTCGGAGGCCGAGGGGGCGCGGTCGGCGGGCAGGGTGGCGAGCGCCTCGCCGATGTCCTTCAGGGACAGGCCGACGCGCTGACCGGCGGCGATGACCGCGAGGCGGCGCAGGACGTGGCGGGGGAAGCGGCGGCGGCCGCCGCCGTCGCGGACGGGGGCGAGCAGGCCGCGTTCCTCGTAGTAGCGCAGGGCCGGGACGGACAGGCCGGCGCGGGCGGCGACGGTGCCGATGCTCAGGAGGTCGTCGCGGGCGCTCACGCTGCGATCCCCCGCTCCGGCGGGACGAGGTCGTGGCTCACGGCCCCATCTTGACCTCCAGCGGGCTTGAGGTGGTGCCGTGGGGGCGTGAGGATCTCGCGCGTCGTCTTCCCCGTCCCGTCCGTGGCCTCGTCCCTGGCGTTCTGGCGGGACGTGCTGGGGCTGCCGGTCGAGGGGTCGACCGTCCGGGTGGGCTCGACGGAGCTGGAGCTCGTCCAGGACCCCGCCGCCCGGCCGGGGACGCAGCACCTGGCGATCGACGTGCCGGGGGACGCGGGGCTCGCGGCGCGGGACTGGTTGCGGGCCCGCACCCCGCTGCTGGCCCGGGACGGGGAGGACCTGCTGGAGTCCTCCCCGGCCTTCGACGCGTGCTCGGTGTACTTCGAGGCGGGCGACGGGACGGTGCTGGAGCTCATCGCCCGGCGCCGGCTCCCCGACCGGCTGGGCACCGCCGCGTTCGGGGCGCAGCACCTGCTGAGGATCAGCGAGGTGGGGGTGCCGGTGGCGTCGGTGCCGCAGGCGGTCTCCCGGCTGGGGCTGGGGGTGCTGGGGACGGCGTCGGCGACGTTCGCCGCGGCCGGGGACGACGGGGGGATGCTGATCCTCGTCGCGCCGGGGCGGGCCTGGTTCCCGACGCGCGAGCACGTCTCGGCGGTCGCCGGCCTGGAGGTGGTCCTGTCAGGGACTGGCCGTCGGGGTGGTGTGCGGTTGAACTCGGGTACGGTGGTCTCGTATGCTTGAGACTTCAAGCAATTAGGCGTCACACTCACGGGGGTTCGTCGTGGAGATCGGGATCAGCGCGTTCGCGGAGACCACGCCCTACGCCGACGGCAGCGGGACGATCTCGCACGCCGCGCGGCTCAAGGAGGTCGTCGAGGAGATCGTCCTCGCCGACCAGGTCGGCCTCGACGTCTACGGCCTCGGCGAGCACCACCGCGCCGACTACGCCTCCTCCGCCCCCGCCGTCGTGCTTGCCGCCGCCGCGACCCGTACGCAGCGCATCCGGCTGTCCACGGCCGTGACCGTGCTGTCCTCCGACGACCCCGTGCGCGTGTTCCAGCAGTTCGCCACGCTCGACGGCCTCTCCGACGGCCGCGCCGAGATCATGGCCGGGCGCGGGTCCTTCATCGAGTCCTTCCCGTTGTTCGGGTACGACCTCGACGCCTACGACGAGCTGTTCTCCGAGAAGCTCGACCTGCTGCTGGCCATCCGCGACGACCCGGCGAAGGTGACGTGGGCCGGCGGGAAGCACCGCGCCGCCGTCCCCGGCCTCGGTGTGTTCCCCCTGCCCGTGCAGCAGCCGCTGCCCGTGTGGATCGCCGTCGGCGGCAACCCGGAGTCCGTCGTGCGCGCCGGGACCCTCGGGCTGCCGCTGGCCCTGGCGATCATCGGCGGGATGCCCGAGCAGTTCGCACCGCTCGTGGACCTCTACCGCCGGGCCGGGCGCGAGGCCGGGCACGACGAGTCCGTCCTGCGCGTGGCGACGCACTCGCACGGGTTCGTGGCCGCCACCACCGCCGAGGCCGAGGCCGTGCACTTCAAGCCGTACCAGGGCGTCATGAACCAGCTCGGCCAGGAACGCGGCTGGGGCTACTTCTCGCACACCTCCTACGAGGCGGCGCGCTCGCGGCGCGGAGCGCTGCTCGTCGGCTCACCCGAGGAGGTCGCCGAGAAGATCCTCTTCCAGCACGAGCACCTCGGGATCGACCGGTTCATGCTGCACCTGTCGGCGGGGACGATGCCGCACGCGGACGTCATGAGGGCCGTGGAGCTGCTGGGGACCGAGGTGGCGCCGCTGGTGCGCAAGGAGCTCGACTGAGGGGGGCGCCGGGGTGGGGGTCGTGGACGCCTTGCGCCAATAGGTTCGGCGCAAGGCGTCCACGACCCCGACCCCAGCCCGCTCGTCCACAGGGTTGTCCACACTGTCCACAGGCCCTGCGCCGGGCCGGGGGTCGCAGGCCCGGGTCGCCGGTCTCAGTCCCGGTTGCGGACCACGAGCCAGACCGCCAGCGCCGTCGCCACGACGATCGCCCCGACGAGGACCGCGGTCTGCTGCTGCGGGGTGCCGGGGGCGTTGTCGCTCGCCTCGTGGACCTTGTGCTGCGCGGTGGCCTTGAGGTCCTCGGCCTTGGCCTGCGCCTGGGCCTTGACGTCGGCCTTGGCGGCCAGGGCGTCGGCGGTGTTCGCGAGGCGGGCGCGGGTGGCCTCGATGTCGCGCTCGAGCTCGGCGCGGTCGGTGGGGACGCTGTCGCTCATCGGTGGAAGCCTTCCTTGACGGTCTGGACGTCCTGCTTGAGCCCCTCGACGGCGTCCTTCGGGACGACCGGCGTGGCCTGCTGGACCTCCTTCTTGCCCATCAGCGCCAGCACCGCCGCGATCGCGAACAGCACGACGGCGACGATGAGCGCGGCCAGCCACGCCGTCACGGCGTGGGACAGGCCGATGATCGCCGTCGTGACGAGCGCACCGACGCCGAAGAACGCGAGGAGACCGGCGCCGGAGAACATCCCGATCCCGACGCCGGCCTTCTTGCCCTTCTCGGTGAGGTCGATCTTCGCGAGCTGCACCTCGTCGCGCACGAGGTGGGAGACCTGCTCGGTGAGCTGGCTCAGCAGCTGACCCACCGACTCGTCCGAGCGGGTGGGACCGGCCGTGGGTCCCGGGCCGTGGGTGACGCTGAGGTCGTCGGTCCGGGTGCCGGACCCAGTGGGTTGAGTCATGCCCTCCCTGTACCCCGCTCAGTGATCTCTCAATCAGCCCATGTGCGGGTACACGTGCGTCGTGGGCGCGACGAACGTCTCCTTGATCGCGCGCGGGCTCGTCCAGCGCTGCAGGTTGTAGATCGACCCGGCCTTGTCGTTGGTGCCGGAGGCGCGGGACCCGCCGAAGGGCTGCTGGCCGACGACGGCCCCGGTGGGCTTGTCGTTGACGTAGAAGTTGCCCGCCGCGAAGCGCAGCGCCTCGGAGGCCTGCGCGACGGCCGCCCGGTCGGTCGCGACGATCGAGCCGGTCAGGCCGTACGCGGCGCCGGAGTCGACGGTGCGCAGCACCTGGTCGAAGTCGCGGTCCTCGTAGACGTGGACGGCGAGGAACGGCCCGAAGTACTCGGTGCAGAACGCCTCGTCGGTCGGGTCCTGGCCCAGCACGACGGTGGGGCGCACGAAGTACCCCTCGGAGTCGTCGTAGGTGCCGCCCGCGGCGATCGTCAGGCCGTCGGTCGCCTTCGCGCGCTCGATGGCGGCGACGTTCTTGGCGTAGCTGCGGGCATCGATGACGGCCCCGCCGAAGTTCGACAGGTCGGTGACGTCGCCGTAGGTCAGGGAGTCGACGGTGGCGCAGAACTCCTCGCCCATGACGTCCCACACCGAGCGGGGCACGAAGGCGCGCGAGGCCGCGGAGCACTTCTGCCCCTGGTACTCGAACGCGCCCAGGGTCAGGGCCGTGCTGAGCACCGCCGGGTCGGCCGAGGGGTGGGCCACGACGAAGTCCTTGCCGCCGGTCTCCCCCACCAGCCGCGGGTACGTGCGGTAGCCGGCGATGTTCTCCCCGACGATGCGCCACAGGTGCTGGAACGTCGCGGTGGAGCCGGTGAAGTGGATGCCGGCCAGGTCCGGGTCGGCGAGCAGGACCTCGGAGACGTCCTTGCCGTCTCCGGTGAGCAGGTTGATGACGCCCGGGGGCAGCCCGGCGGCCTCCAGCAGCTTCATCGTGTGCCAGGCCGCGAGGGTCTGCGTCGGCGACGGCTTCCACACGACGGTGTTGCCCATGAGCGCGGGCGCGGTCGGCAGGTTCCCGGCGATGGCCGTGAAGTTGAACGGGGTGATCGCGTAGACGAACCCCTCCAGCGGCCGGTGGTCCAGCCGGTTCCACACCCCGGGGCTGGAGACCGGCTGCTCCTCCAGGATCCGGCGCCCGAAGTGCACGTTCCAGCGCCAGAAGTCGACGAGCTCGCAGGGGGCGTCGATCTCGGCCTGCTGCGCCGTCTTCGACTGCCCGAGCATCGTCGCGGCGGCGATCCTCTCGCGCCACGGACCGGCCAGGAGGTCGGCGGCGCGCAGGAACACCGCGGCGCGGTCGTCGTAGTCCATCGCGGCCCAGTCGTGGCGGGCCGCGAGCGCGGCGTCGGCGGCCCGGCGGGCGTCCTCGCGCGTCGCGGTCCCGAAGGTGCCCAGGACGGAGGCGTGCTGGTGGGGCTGGACGACGTCGTGCTTCTCCCCGGCCCCCAGGACGGCCTCACCGCCGATGGTCTGGGTGAGCTCGACGGGGTGCGCGACGTGCTCGGCGAGCGCGTCGGTCAGCCGCTTGCGCTCGGGGCTGCCGGGCGCGTAGCCGTGGACGGGTTCGTTGCGCGGGGCGGGGACGTCGGTGACGGATTGCACGTCGGGTTCCTTCCGGGTCAGGGGCGCGGCGTCAGCCGGCGACGAGGGAACGGGCGAAGAACGCGAGGTTCGCGGGGCGCTCGGCCAGGCGGCGGGAGAAGTACCCGTACCAGTCGGTGCCGTAGGGGACGTAGACCCGCACCGCGTGCTGCGCGGCGAGGCGCTTCTGCTCACCGGCGCGGATGCCGTAGAGCATCTGGAACTCCGCCGAACCCGCGGGCTTGCCGGCGAGCAGCTCCTCGGCGAGGGCGACGATGCGCAGGTCGTGGGTGGCGATCATCGGGTAGGCGCCGCCGTCGAGCAGGGTCTTGAGGCAGCGGACGTACGCCTTGTCGACGTCGGCCTTGGCGGGGTAGGCGACCTCGGGGGGTTCGTTGTAGGCGCCCTTGACGAGGCGGACGCGGGACCCGGCGTGGGCGAGGTCGCGGGCGTCGCCCTCGGTGCGGCGCAGCATGGCCTGCAGGACGCAGCCGGTGCGGGGGAAGTCCGCCCGCAGCGCGCGGACGGTCTCGAGGGTGTCCTCGACGCGGGTGTGGTCCTCCATGTCGACCGTCACGTCGACCCCGTGCGCGTGGGCGCGTTCGACCAGCGTGCGGGCACGTTCGGTGGCTCGGCGCGGACCGTCCGGGCCCAGGCCCTGGCCGAGGGCGGAGAGCTTGATCGAGATCTCGTTGCCGGTCGCGAGCCCTTCGGCGGCGAGCCGGTCGAGGAGCTCGGAGTACCCGGCGACGGTCTCGTCGGCCTGCTCGGGGGCGGTGATGTCCTCCCCGAGCCGGTCGAGGGTGACGGCGATGCCGTCGCGGGTCAGGTCCCGCACGGCGCCGGTGGCCGCGTCGACGTCGTCACCGGCGACGAAGCGGGCCACGACGGGCCGGCTGAGGCTGCTGCCGGTGACGAGCCGGCGGACGCCGGAGTTGCCGGCGACACCGAGGAGGAGTTGTCCGAACACACCTCGACGCTAGGCCTTCACGCCCCGCGCGGCCACTGACGGACGTCACACGTCTCAGAGCCCTCGTCATCCAGGTGGATGATGCCCAGGTGAACCCCACGGACCAGGTGCAGGACCTCGTCGACACCGTCGCCGAGCTCACGGGAGCGCCCGTGACGCTGGAGGACCGGGACCTGCTGCTCGTCGCGTCCTCCGGTCACGACGACGAGATCGACGAGGTCCGGCGGCGCTCGGTCCTGCGCCGCCGCTCCGACCCCGTCGTGCAGGAGCTGTTCAACGGGTTCGGCATCGCCCGGGCGAACGGGCCGCTGCGCATCCCCGGCGACCCCGCGACCGGCCGGCTGCCCCGCTGGTGCCTGCCCGTGCGCTGGCGCGGCGTGACGTACGGGTACCTGTGGCTGCTCGACCCGCACGACCGGGTGCGCGTGGACCACCTCGAGCGCGTCGACGAGGCCCTCGACCTCGTCGCCGCGCACCTGGCGACCCGGGCCCGCACCGCAGACCGCACCACGTGGGCCGTCGGGGAGCTGCTGTCCGCCGACGCCGGGTCCCGGGCCCGCGCCGTGGAGGAGCTGCAGCGCGACGGGCTGCTGACCCCTGCGGTCACCGTGGTCGCGCTGGCGCCCGTGGACGGCGGCCCGACCGGCGTCGTCAACGGCTGGCTGCTGCCGCGCTCGGTCCTGGTGGCCGGGGTGGGGCACCGGGCCGCGCTCGTCGTCCCCGCCCCCCTCGCCGGCCGCGACGTCGCCGAGCGCGCCGCGGCCGCGCTGCTGTCGCAGCACCCCGGCGGCCTGGCCGTGGGGGTCTCCGGCGTGGTCGAGGCGTCGGCGGCGCACGTCGGGTGGCGGCAGGCGGACGCCGCGCTGCGCGCGGGGACGGCGGGGGTGCGCGAGTGGGAACGGCTCGGCGCGCACCGGCTGCTCGCCCTCGGCGACCCCTCGACGGTCGTCGTGGACGAGCGCGCGCGCCGGCTGCTGGCCGACCCCGAGCTGGCGGGCACCGTGCGCACCTACCTCGACCTCGCGGGGTCGGCGCAGCGCACGGCCGAGGCGCTGTCGATCCACCGCCAGACGCTGTACCACCGGCTGCGGCGGGCCTGCGCGCTCAGCGGGTACGACCTGGACGACGGGCGGGACCGGCTGGCGGTGCACCTGGCGCTGGTGCTGGGAGGCTGACCCGGTGCTGCCTCCCGACGGTCACGTGCACAGCGAGTTCTCCTGGGACGCGCGCCGCGTGGGGTCGATGCGCGCGACGTGCGCGCGGGCCGTGGCGATCGGGCTGCCCTCGGTGGCGTTCACCGAGCACGTCGACCTGACGCCGTTCCGGGCGGGTTTCCTCGCCGGGTCCTTCGGCGACCTCGTCGACGCCGACGGGATCCTGCACGCGCCCCTGCCGGACTTCGACGCCTACGCCGAGAGCCTGGACCGCTGCCGCGCCGAGTTCCCCGGCCTGGAGGTCCTGTCCGGCCGGGAGGTGGGGCAGCCGCACCTGCACGTGGCCGAGCTCGCCGCCCTGCCGCCCGTGGACCGGGTCGTGGGCTCGCTTCACTGCCTGTGGGACGAGGAGGCGTCCGCGTACGCGGAACCCTGGCTGCTGTTCGAGGACCGCCCGGCGCCCGACGTGTTCCGCGACTACCTCGCGGAGGTCTGCCGGATGGGCCCGGGGGACTTCGACACGTTCGCCCACCTCGACTACCCCGTGCGGTCGTGGCCCGGGGAGTTCGACCCGCGGGACTTCGAGGAGGAGCTGCGGACGGCGCTGCGCTCCCTCACCGACCGGTGCCTGGAGATCAACACGCGGTTGCCGCTGCACCCGACGATCCTGCGCTGGTGGGCCGAGGAGGGCGGGCGGCGCGTGACGTTCGGCAGCGACGCCCACGAGGCGCGGTTCGTGGGGACGGGGTTCGCGCAGGCCGGTGAGCGGGCGTCCGCGGCGGGGTTCGCCCCGGGCCGCCGGCCCGGGGACCCGTGGGTGCGGGCCTGAGCGTCACCGCCTGACGACCCACACCTCCACGTCGCGCTCCTCGCCGCCGATCGGGTGCGTCGTCGCGCCGACCCGGGTGAACCCGGCCCGCGCGAGCGTGCGCAGCGAGGCGGTGTTCCACGGCTCGACCAGCGCCTCGACGGTCCGGGCCGCCGGGTGCGTCCAGGCGAAACCGACGAGGAGGCCCAGCGCCTCGGCGGCCAGGCCCTGCCCCCGGGCGCCGGGGACCACGGCGTAGCCGACGGTGAAGCGCTCCGCCCCGGCGAACCACAGCCCGCACTGCCCCACGGCGCGACCCCCGACCTCGAGCGCGAAGGAGTAGCCGGCGCCCTCGGCGAGACGGCCCTGCTGGCGCCGGACCCACGCGGCGGCCTGGGCGGCGTCGGCGTGCGCGGGCAGCGAACCGGTGCGCGGCACGTAGGGGTCGGTGGACAGCTCACGGGCCATCGCGGCGTCCGCGGGGACGAAGGCCCGAAGCCGCACGCGCGGGCCGACGAGCGGGTCCGGGAACCCGCTCACCACAGCTCCCCCACGGCGGCGGCCTGGGCGGCCGGGTCCAGCCCGGCGACGTCGAGGCGGACATCGGCGGCGGGCGGGTCCTCGGCGTCGCGGCGGTGCAGCCAGGCGAACTCCTCCTCGGTCAGCCACGCGGGGCGGGTGGTGGCCCGCCGCCGGGCCTCGGCGAACGGCACCCGCAGGTGGACGACCAGGACGCCGGACAGGAGCTGCCGGTAGACGGGGACGGTCGCGGGGGCCAGGACGTCGGCCACGACGACGTCGAACCCGGCGTCGGTGAGGTTGCGGACCAGGGCGCAGGCGTTGCGGGCGGCGAGGGCCGCCTGCCGGGGGCCGTCCGGTTCCCACGCGGCGGCCGCACCGGCGACCACGAGCTGGCGGACGTCATCGACGTCCACGAAGGCCCCGGCGGTGCGCGCCCCGGCGAGCCGGCGCCCCGTCGTGGTCTTGCCCACGGCCGGACCCCCGGTGAGGACCAGCGGGCGGCGGGGCACCCGTCGTGTCTACCGTCGGCGCGTGGCCGTCGCACCCGGGTTCCGCGCCCTGACCGTCGACGACCTCGCCGACCTGGGCTGGGCGGGGTCCGGGACGCACCTGCGGGCCGTGCGCGCGGAGCTGACGCGCGGTGACGAGGTGGACTACCTCGCCGCCGTCGTCGACGGGCGGGTCGTGGGGGTCGGGGCCGTCGACCACGTCGCGCAGCCGGGACGCGGGGCGTTGTTCCAGCTCGTCGTGCACCCCGGCCACCGCTCGCGCGGGGTGGGGACGGCGCTGGTCGGTGCGCTGGAGGACGCGGTCCGCGCCCGCGGTGGCGCCGAGGCGGTCCTGGAGGTGGAGGTCGACAACCCGCGCGCGCAGGCGCTCTACGAGCGGCTCGGGTACCGGCGGGCCGGGACGACCGTGAGCTCGTGGACGGCCGAGCGCGCCGACAGGAGCACGTACGAGCACCGGGCGCGGTGCCGGGTGCTGCGGCGAGCACTGGTCGGGGACGTCGGTGACGGTCCCGCACCGGGGCACCGGTGAGGCTCGGGGTGTCGGGACGCCGGGGGCGGTCGTCGGGCTGGGCGGGTGACGAGCGGCCACGGCACCGCGTACGACTTCGGATGACCGCGACGTCGGGTGAGGTGTGTGCAGGATCGATGCAGCCATCGCCCGCCGCAGCCCGGCGGACGGTCCCGGGGACGGCGTGTCGGGAGATGGGCGCATCGATCGTGCGCGCTCGCGACACAGCGGCCGGAGATGGTGGGGTGGGCCCGTGCTCGTGGGTGCGTCGTGGGTGCGGTGCGCGAACGTCACGACATCGACGTGAGCGCGAGGTCATCGGGCAGCCGTGACGGGTGCACCGCGGGCCGCGCCGCCACCTCACCGGCTGACCCCCCGCCGCGTGTAGAGGAAGGCACCGGCCGTGAGCAGGACGCCCGCGACGGCCCAGGACGCGTCGGCCCCGCCGGGCCGCACGAGCCACCCCCACCACGCGACGCCGGCGCCGTCGGCGTGACCGGCGGCCAGGTACGTCGCGAACGTCACGAGGGTCGCGGGCGCCCAGGCCAGGTGCACCGGGACCAGCACCGCGGCCAGCAGGGTCAGCCCCGCCAGCCCGAGGGTGTTGCGCACGACGGCGGCCGCGCCGAAGACCGCCGGGTCGGCCAGGAGCGCCAGCGCCAGGGCGAGGGCCGGGACGCTCGCGCCGAGCAGGGCGTGGAGCGTGCGGAAGGCGGGGGTGAACCGCGGTGCGGTGCGTTCGAGGTCGGGGTCGTCGCCGGCGAGGGTGCGGGCGAGCAGGACGGCCGCGAGCAGCGGGCCGCCGACGGCGACGGGCACCCGGGCCGACGGGCCGGGGAAGTACGGCCGGGAGGCCAGCCAGTCCCCCGCCAGCCACGCGCCCACGGCGACCGCCGCGACCCACAGGGCCGTCGCCGGCAGCCGGCGGGCGTGGGCGAAGGGGTGGACGGGGGGCGCGCTCACCGCAGCCGCTCCAGGGCGGCGTAGTCGCAGCCGTGGACCGCGTCCAGGTACCGGCCGATCCAGGCGCGGGCCTCGGCGGGGTCCTGCAGCCGGGCGCGCAGGGCGGTCGCGTCCTGCGCCGGGGGGTAGTCGCCGAGGGCGGGGCGCAGGCTGGGGACGAGGACCCCGGCGGCGACGTAGGACAGGTCGAACGACGTCTGCACCTCGTCCTGCGGGACGTCGGAGGGGCCCAGCGGGCAGCGCATCGACACGAACTGCATGACCGTCTGGAACCGGACGTCGTCGGGGTCGGTCAGGCCGGGGCGGAACATCGCGCCCGAGGTCTGCAGGTTGGTGAGGGGCAGGTACCCGTCGGGCACGTCGCCGCGCAGGTCCTCCTGGGCCCCGCGCACGGTGACGACCGGAGCCATCTCCGCGATCACGCCCCGGGCCAGCGGGGTGACGTCGGCGAGGAACGCCTCGTGCTCGCGCGTCACGCACACGACGGGGGCGTCGCCGGTGCAGACCTGCCGCGCCGCCACGGGGTCGGTCCGCGCCCACGTCGGGTACCCGTCCGGGGAGTCCTGGGCCAGCAGCAGCACGGTGACCGCGAGCGCCGCGGTGGCGGCCGGGACGAGCGCCCAGCGGCGGCGCTGGGCCAGGACGGCGACGAGGACGACGGCCGCGATCGAGGCGAGCCACACCGCGTAGCCGGGGACGATCCCGGGCAGCAGCTCCTGGTAGCTGCCGTAGGGGAGGTGACCCAGCGGGGAGAGGTACCCGAGGGCACCGGCGGAGTAGGACAGGACGCCGGCGACGGCGTAGAGCGCGAGCCCGACCAGGGGGGCGGTGAGCCGACGCGGGACGAGCCGGCCCACGGCCCAGCCCCAGGCGGTGGCGACGAGGACCCCGAGGACGCCGAGCGCCGGCACGACGAGGTCGTCGACGCGGGGGTGGCGGGAGGTGGGGGCGACGGCGAGGGCGTACGCGACGGCCCCGGCGAGCTGACCGAGCACGACGGCCACGCCGAGGGCGGTCAGGGTCAGGGCGCCGCGGTGGGCGCGCGGGCGGGGGGTGGTGGCGAGCAGCTCGGTGAGTCCCCACCGGCGCTCGCGGGCGCCGACCCAGGCGGCGACGGTCGCGGCGACCGGCCCCAGGACGATGCCCCAGGCGGTGAACTCCCCCGCGGCGGCGCTCCACCCCGACGACCACGAGTTGTAGCCGCTGAGGCGGGGGGCCCGGGAGGTGAGCAGGGCCGCGGCGACGAGGACGAGGACGACGACGAGGAACCCGGCGGCGCCCCGGCGCAGCTCGGTGCATAGGACGCGGCCGCTCACCGGCCCTCCCGGTGGGCGCGCAGGGCGGCGGTGTAGCCGTGCTCGACGGCGGAGACGTCGGCGCGGGCGTCGCCGCCGAGGTCGGCCAGGGCGGTGGGGGTCCCGGTCCAGGCGACGCGGCCGGCGTCCAGGAGCGTCACCTCGTCGCAGGCGGCGGCGACGTCCTCGACGAGGTGGGTGGACAGCACGACGGTGGTGTCGGCGGACAGGTCGCGCACGAGGCGGCGGAAGTCGACGCGCTGCTCGGGGTCGAGACCGGCGGTGGGCTCGTCGAGCAGGAGCAGCTCGGGGTCATTGACGAGGGCCTGGGCCAGGCCGACGCGCCGGACCATCCCACCGGACAGCTCCTTGAGGCGGGAGTCGGCGCGGTCGGCGAGCCCGACGCGGTCCAGGGCGTGGTCCACGGCCAGCGGCGCCCGGGCGGCGGGGACCTCCTTGAGCCAGGCGAAGTACTCGACGAACTCGCGGACGCTGAAGCGCGGGTACCCGCCGAAGGTCTGCGGGAGGTAGCCGAGGCGGCGGCGGACCTCGCGCCGGTCGGACTCGCGCCCGGGGCGGCGGCCCAGCAGGTGCAGGTGGCCGTCGTCGGGGTCGACGAGGGTGGCCAGCACGCGCACGAGCGTCGTCTTCCCGGCGCCGTTGGGGCCCAGCAGCCCGTGGACGCCGTGGCCGAGGTCCAGGTCGACGCCGTCGAGGACGGTCCGGGCGCGCCGGCCGCGGCCCAGGCGCACGCGCAGGCCCTCGGCGCGGACGGTCGTCGTGGTGGTCGTGGTCATCGGGTCCTCCGGGCGGGCAGGAGCTGGAAGGTGTCGCGGCGCAGGGCCGTGACGGCGGCGGCGGCGAGCACGACGAGGACCCACAGGGGCTGGGCGCGGGCGGTGAGCAGGAACGGTTCGAGGGACCCGGGGTGCAGCCAGGGGGTCTGCGGGACGACGGCGAGCAGCGTCCAGGCGGCGGCGACGGCGACGGCGGCCCGGTGCAGCGGGACGAGCGTGCCGAGGGCGAGGCTGGCCGCGGACGTGGCGAGGCTGGGCAGCAGCCAGCGGAACTCCAGCGGCGAGGACCCGACGAGCAGCCCCGCCAGGGCGGTCAGGGGCAGCGCGGTGGCGACGACGAGGCAGGTGCGCCACAGGGTGGTCCGCAGCCCGGCGGAAGGGGTGGCGAGGGCCGCCTCGCGGGCGGGGTCGTCCTCGCCCCACGTCGACAGCGCCACCCCCAGCGGGGGGACGACGGGGGCCAGCACCCACAGTCCCGGCCACGACGGCGAGGCCAGCAGGTCCAGGACGGTGGCGGCAGCGACGGCGGCCAGGACGACGAGCGCCGCGCCGGGCCGCAGGAGCCAGTGCAGGTGACGGCGGCGGGTGCTGCGGGCGGGGCGGGTGGCCTGCGGGGGCGGGTCGGTGAGCAGGGCGGTGCGCTGGGCGGCGAGCAGGTCGGCGTCGTCGGGGTCGAGGACCAGGGCCAGCGCGGCGCGGCACTGGGCGCAGTCGACGAGGTGGGCCTCCAGGGACCAGGAGTCGCTGGGCCCGCTGCGGCCACCGGCGTAGGCGCTCAGCAGGGCGGGTGAGGCGTGCCAGGTGGGGTTCGTCATCACGCCTCCGGGGCGAGCTGTCGGCGCAGGGCGGTGCGGGCGCGGAAGGCGCGGGCCTTGACGGTGCCCTCGGGGATGCCGAGGACGCCGGCGGCCTCGCGGGTGGACAGGCCGTCGAGGACGGTGGCCTGCAGGACGTCGCGCAGCTGCGGGGACAGGCCGTCGACGGCGGCCTGCAGGGGCCCGGCGAGCAGGCCGTCGACGACGACCGCCTCGGCCGAGGGGGTCGTCGCCTCGTGCCGGTCGGCGGTGCGCAGCCGGTGCGCGGTGCCCTCGCGGACGGCGCGGCGGCGGAAGGCGTCGACGAGGCGGCGCGCGGCGATCGTCCACACCCAGGCGGCGACCTCCCCGCGCCCGTCCCAGGTGCCCGCGGACCGCCAGACGGCGGTGAAGGACTCCTGCAGGACGTCGGCGACGAGTTCGCGGTCGGAGCACCGGCGGCGCAGCCGCAGCAGCACCGTCGGGGCCAACCGCGCGTGGAGCTCGGCGTAGGCGGTGGTGTCCCCGCGCGCGACGCGGCGCAGCAGCACCGCGTCGTCCACCACCGTCAGGTCGTCCACGTGCTGCCTGACGCGGCTCACCCGGACCTGGTTCGCCCCGGGCGGGGACGACGTGGGATCAGGGGCGGACCGCCCCACGGACGCGGACGGCCACGAGCGCGACGTCGTCCTCGGGCTGCTGGGGCAGCAGGTCGTCGAGCAGGGCGTCGCACAGGTCCTCGAGCCCGCGGCGGGCGTGCCGGGCGACGGCCTCGAGCAGGCGGGCGGTCCCCACGTCGAGGCTCTGGTCGCGGCGTTCGACGAGGCCGTCGGTGTGGAACAGGAGCGTGTCGCCCTCGTGCAGGAGCAGTCCGCCGTCGTGGCGCGCGGTCGCCGGGTCGATGCCGAGCAGCAGGTCGGGGTCGTGCGCGGGAGCCAGCGGCGCGGCCGTGCCCGCCGCGCGCAGCAGCACGGGCGCGGGGTGCCCGGCGCTGGAGAACGCGAGCAGGACGCCGTCGGGCCGGGGTTCGAGGCGGCCGACGAGGGCCGTGGCCATCGTCGTCAGCCCCAGCCCGGCCATCGCGGCGTCGAGCCGGCCGAGCAGCCCGGCGGGCCCGTCGGGGGCGGCGAAGGAGATGCCGCGCAGCAGGTTGCGCAGCTGCCCCATGGCGGCGGCGGCGCCGATGTCGTGGCCGACGACGTCACCGATGACGAGGGTCGTGGAGCCGTCGGGCTGGTGGAAGGCGTCGTACCAGTCGCCCCCGACCTGGGCGGCCTGGGCGGCCGGGAGGTAGCGGACGGCGGTCTCCCAGTGCGGGGACTGCGCCGGCGGGGTCAGCAGGTCGCGCTGCAGGCCCTCGGCGATCTTCTGCTGCTGGCCGTAGAGCCGGGCGTTGTCGAGGGCGAGGGCGGCGCGCTCGCCGACGCCGGAGACGGTGGCGAGGTCCTGGGCGCCGAAGGGGCGCCGGCCGTGGTCGCGGGCCAGGGTGACGATGCCGACGGTCCGCCCGCGGGCGCGCAGCGGCAGGACGACGACGGACTCGGGGGCCAGCGCCCGGACGGCGTCGAGGGCCTGCCCCGGGTCCAGGACGTCGCTGATCGCGTCGACGGCGGGCACGGGCAGCGTGACGGGCCGGCCGGTGCGGACGGCCTGCAGGACGTACGGCGGGCCGCCGGGGTTCTTCGCGACGAGGGCGCGCATCCGGTGGGCGCGGTAGGACTCCAGGAGGTCCTGCCGGGCGGGGTCGGCGTGCTGGCAGCCGACGTCGCGCAGCGCGCCGTGCTCGTCGACGACGGAGACGATGCACCAGTCTCCCAGGACGGGCACGAGCACCCCGGCGAGCCGGGCGACCGCGGTCTCGGCGTCGAGCGTGCCGGACAGGTGGGCGCCGACCGCGGCGAGGACCTGCACCTGGGTGGTGGCGCGTTCGGCGGCCTCCTCCGCGGCCCGGCGCGCGGCCGTGGGCAGCAGCAGCACGCTGGTGCCCTGCCCGTCGGGCCAGGCCCGCAGCTCGCACCACAGCGACAGCGGCTCGGGGTGCAGGAGCTCGATGGTCTCGGCGCGGCCGGTGCGTTCGACGCCCTGCAGCACGCGGTCGGCCTCGGACCCGGCGGCGAGGGGGAAGACGTCGCCCCAGGGGTGGCCGAGGAGCTCGTCGCGAGGACGGCCGGCGAGCCGTTCGGCCTCGGCGTTGAGGGTGCGCAGCACGCCGTCGTGGTCGAGGGCGTAGTAGGCGGCGGGCAGCGACTCCAGGGCACTGGCGACGCCGAGCACGTGGTCGCGGCTGGAGTCGTGGGCCACCCCCACCAGGCGCCGCGGTTCGCCCCCCTGGAGGAGGACCCGCCCGTGCACGCTCAGCCACGCCGGCGCACCGGCCCCGTCGCGCAGCCGCAGTTCCACGTGGAACGTCCCGACCCCACCCACGGCGTCGGCCACCGCGGACCGCAGCCGGTCGAGGTCCTCGGGGCCGACCAGGTCGGTCAGCCGCCGCTCGAGGGCGGCGGAGGAGGTGCTGGGCGGGCAGCCCAGGAGCGTGGCGAGCCGTTCGTCGGCGCGCAGGTCGCGGGTGCGCAGGTCGTAGTCGAAGGGGGCCAGACCGACGGAGACGAGGGCCAGGTCCAAGCGCAGACGCTCGGCGTCCGGGGCGGGGTCGGGCACGCGTGCCGCACCTCCCAGCGGTTCCTGCGGTGGACTCCTCGGGCCGTCCGACTCTAACCGTGCGCGGCCGCGGGGTCCTCGGCCACGGCGCTCTCCACCCGGCGCAGCAGGTCGAGGAGCTGGCGCCGTTCGTCCACCTCCAGGACGGAGAAGGCCCGGGCCGCGCTCCGGCGCGCCCGCTGCCGCAGGGCGTCGAGGACGACGCCGCCGCGCGGGGTGAGGTCGAGCAGGACGGAGCGGCGGTTGTCGGGGTCGGTCGTGCGCCGCAGCAGGCCGGCGGCCTCCAGGGGGTCGACGAGGTCGGTCAGCGACCGGGGCGCGATGTGCAGGCGCTCGGCGACCGCACCCATGCGCGGCGGGGTGTCGCAGCGGCCGACGACGCGCAGGACGCGGCCCTGGGCCGGGGTGATGCCGAGGTCGTCGACGTCGCCGTGGCCGGTGCGGCGCAGCCGCCACTGCAGGGAGCGCAGGGTCTCGAAGAGGTCGGCGTCCAGGTCGTCCACGAGTGACAGCCTACCGTTCCTGAGGTAACCTCACCGTGAGGTAACCACACGATCCCCTGGAGGTGCGCCCGTGCGGGGTGACCCCGAACGCGACCCCTACCGGCCGGGCAAGGCCGACACCACCGGGCTCGACCGCCCCCGCAAGGACGAGGTCGCCCGGGTCCTGCACCTGTTCCGCCCCCACACGCGCACGCTGTCCGTCGTCGCCGTGCTCATCGCGGCCTCGGCCGTGGCCGGCGTCGCGTCCCCCTTCCTCATCCGCGAGGTCGTCGACGTGGCCCTGCCGCGCGGCGACGTGCGCCTGCTGGCCTGGCTCGCCGCCGGCCTCGTCGGCATCGTCGCCGTGAGCACCGCACTCGACGTCGTCCAGGGGCTGCTCACCACCCGCGTCGGGCAGGCCGTCATGCACGGCCTGCGGACGTCGCTCTACACCCACCTGCAGCGCATGTCGCTGGGGTTCTTCGCGCGCACCCGGACCGGGGAGGTCCAGTCGCGCATCGCCAACGACATCGGCGCCATGCAGACCGTCGTCACCAGCACGGGCGCCGACCTCGTCCAGAACCTCGCGACGGTCGTCGTCACCGTCGTCGCGATGCTCGCCCTCGACTGGCGGCTCGCGCTGTTCTCCTTCGTCGTCCTGCCCTTCTCTGTGTGGCTGAACCGCCGCGTCGGCCGGCTGCGCCGGCGCATCACCGCCCAGCGCCAGCGCCAGCTCGCGGACATGTCCGCCACCGTCGAGGAGACCCTGTCGATCTCCGGGGTCCTGCTGACGCGCACGACCGGGCGGACCCCCGAGGTCGTGCAGCGGTTCACGCGCCAGTCCGACGACGTCGCCCGCCTGGAGGTGGGCTCGGAGATGGCCGGTCGCTGGCAGTGGTCGCTCATCACGCTGACGATGGCCGCCGTCCCCGCCCTGACGTACCTGCTCGGCGGCTGGATCCGCGGCACCGGCACCGCCCTGAGCATCGGGACGCTCGTGGCCCTCGTCACCCTGCAGGGGCAGCTGTTCCGGCCGCTGGGGGCGCTGCTGCGCATCGTCGTCCGGTTGCACGCCTCGATGGCCCTGTTCACGCGGGTCTTCGAGTACCTCGACACCCCCGTGGAGGTCGAGGAGAAGCCCGGGGCGCGCACCCTGGCCGCCCCCGCCGGGCACGTCCGGTTCCAGGACGTGTCGTTCTCCTACCCCGGCGCCGACCGGCCCACGGTGGAGGGGATCACCCTCGACGTCCCCGCAGGGTCGTCGCTGGCGGTCGTCGGCGCGACGGGGTCGGGCAAGACGACGCTGGGGTACCTGCTGGCCCGGCTGTACGACGTGGACTCCGGGGCCGTGACGGTCGACGGCGTCGACGTGCGCGACCTGACCGCGCGCTCGCTGTCGGACGCCGTCGGCGTCGTCACGCAGGAGACGTTCCTGCTGCACGCCTCCGTCGCCGACAACCTGCGGTTCGCCCGGCCCGGCGCCACCGACGACGAGCTGCGGCGCGCGGCGCGGATCGCACAGATCGACGACGTGCTCAGCGCCCTGCCGCAGGGCTACGACACCGTCGTGGGCGAACGCGGCTACCGCTTCTCCGGCGGGGAGAAGCAGCGCATCGCCCTGGCCCGCACCGTGCTGCGCGACCCGCCGGTGCTGCTGCTCGACGAGGCCACCTCGGCCCTGGACACCCGCACCGAGCGGGCGATGGCCGGGGCCCTGGCCGAGCTGTCCAGCGGCCGGACGACCATCACCATCGCGCACCGGCTGTCCACCGTCCGCGGCGCCGACCAGATCGCGGTGCTCGACCACGGCCGCGTCGTCGAACGCGGCAGCCACGCCGAGCTCCTCGCCGCGGGCGGCAGGTACGCCGAGCTCGTCGCCGCCGACGAGGCGCGCGCCGAGCTCGTGCAGTAGGGGCGGGGCCCCCGTGCGTCCCCCGCACGTCGGACCCGACCGCGACCGACGGGGGATGGGGACCGGGCGCCTCGCGCGGCAGGGTCGGGGCATGACGCAGCGACGCACGCCGCCGGCGGTGGCCCCCACGGACCGGCCCGTCACCTGGATCGCCCTGGCGGTCGCCTTCCTGGCGATCTCGCTGCCGTCGTGGGTCCAGGCCCTCGGCGGCGGGAAGACCCTCGGCTACCTGCCCGCGGCGGCCTTCACCCTCGCCGCCCTCGCCTTCGCCGTGCAGGCCCGCCGGTGCGCCCGGCGCCGCAGCGGGCGCTGAGGCGGCCGCCCCACCCGGCGCAGGAGCACCGGGGCGGACCGCCTCACAGCCGCGAGCGCAGGTCCTCCAGCCAGGCGTCGGCGGTTCGCACCTGCTGGGCGAGCCGGTCCCGGCGTTCCTGAGCGGTGGCGACGAAGGTCCGCAGCTCCCGGACGCGCTGCTCGTCACCGGGGGTCGCGGTCAGCTCGTCCAGGACGGCGATGAGGTGACGCATGTCGTCCAGGGAGAAACCCAGCGGCTTCATCTGCCGGATCAGCAGCAGGCGCTGCACGTCGGCCTCGGTGTAGAGGCGGAAGTTGCCGGCGCTGCGGGTGGGGGTGAGCAGGCCCTCGTCGTCGTAGTGGCGCACGGTGCGGTGGGAGAGCTGGACCCGTTCGGCGACCTCACCGATCTGCATGAGCCGCGTGGTCCCCGGCTCCGAGGCGGCGGGGGTGTCCACCGTCGTAGTCAAGCACTCCCCCGCCGGCCCCCGGTCCTCAGGCGCCGACCGGGGTCCGGACGCCGGCCCCCGCTGGTCAGCGGCGCAGCCGGCGGGGTGTCCGGGTGACCCAGGTGGCGTTCTTCCAGCTCAACGCCGGGCGTTCGACGAAGGTCCAGGAGGCCGCGGCGATCGCGGCGGTCAGCGCCAGGCCGAGGAGGACGAAGGGCACCACGGTCACGGCGCTCGCGCCGAGGGCGAACAGCACCTGGGCGGTCGGCCAGTGCCAGACGTACGTGCCGTAGGACAGGTCGGTGCGCAGGCGCGGGCGCCACGGGCAGCGCACGACGGCCCACAGGAACAGGTAGGCGAACGCCGGCCCGGCCAGGGCGCGGTAGTCCGGCAGGACGACCAGCCCGACGACGACCAGGACCAGGCTGAGCGCGGCCAGCCACCCGCGCACCGGGATCCGGTCGGCGAAGAGGTGCCCGGCGGCGCCCAGCAGGAACACGAAGCTCAGGCGCAGCATCAGCGTCGAGCCCAGCGGGTTGAACCCCGCCGTGGCGGCGATGGTCAGCACCCACAGGGCGACCACCAGGGCCAGCACCAGCCACCGCCGGCGGCGCAGGACGCCCAGCACGCCGAGGGCGGCGACGAGGACGTAGCAGCAGGCTTCGTAGAACAGCGTCCACAGGGATCCGTTGACCACGTCCGGCGCGCCGGAACCAGCACCCAGACCGCTGATGCCGAACTGCTCGACGTGCAGCAGCGCGTTGCGCGTCAGGTAGTCCAGCGCGGAGTCCGGGCCGGTGAACACCGAAGTCGCTGAGCGTCCTTCGAGCACGGCCAGCAGCGGGGCGACGACTCCGGCGGTCAGCAGCAGGGACACCCAGAACCCGGGCAGGATCCGCAGCGCGCGGTGCCAGACGAAGCGGCGCAGGGAACCCAGTCGCAGGTAGCTGCGGGTGACGAGGAAGCCGGACAGGACGAAGAAGGCGTCCACGGCCAGGCTGCCCAGGTCGGTGGAGCCGGTCTGCGGCTGGTGGCCGGTGCCGATGAGCGCGGTGTGCACCACCGCCACCGTGGTGGCCAGCGCCAGCCGCAGCAGGTCCAGGGCGTTGCTGCGCGGGTCGAAGGCCTCGGCCAGCGTCGGCCGGTCCCGGCGGTGCACCCGCCTGCCGCGGCCGTTCGTCGAGGGTGCTCCCGGGGCGGAGGTCGACCCCGGGCGGCGGGTGCCGGGACCGTGCGGTCGGTCGGAACCACGACGGAACGGGATCGCCGGTGCGGCTGGTGACCCCCCGATCCGGCCGTGCTGGGGGCGGACGTCGGGGTGGTGGGCGCGGCGGCCAGCGGGACGGCCGGGAGTGGTGCTCACTCGTCCTCATCTCATCGACCCGGGTGGGAGCAGTCGGGGGACGACGCGGTGCGTGACGTCCACGGGTGCCCGGCGGGCACGGGGACGCCACTGCTGCGCCGTCAGCGACCCGGACTCTACCCTTACGTTAGGGTAGAGTTGAGAGCACGGCGGGACACCACCCACCGATCGGGTCACCTCTCCACGAAGTCGTCGCAGCCAGCACAGAAGCCACCACGCTCTGGTGCGGCCGGCGGGTCAGGGAACGAGGGAAACGGCCCGGCGGCCGGTACGCCGCTCACCACCCCTGCGCACTGAGCACTGATCCACCCACCGACGGCCGGACACCTCCGCCCGGCGCCGGTGCCGTCCTGCTGACCACCCGTGAACGGAGCACCCCTTGGCCTCGTCCGCCACGTCCCCGGCCGCCCCGGCGCCGGTCACCCACCGCCGCCCGCCGTGGCTGACGCCCCGGGTCCTGCGCACCGAGGCCCTCGCCGGCCTCGTCGTGGCCCTGGCCCTGATCCCGGAGGCGATCTCGTTCTCCGTCATCGCCGGCGTCGACCCCCGCGTGGGGCTGTTCGCCTCCTTCACCATGGCCGTCTCCATCGCCGTCCTCGGCGGCCGTCCGGCGATGATCTCCGCGGCCACCGGCGCCGTCGCCCTGGTCGTCGCCCCCGTGGTGCGCCAGTACGGCCTGGACCACCTGCTGGCCACCGTCATCCTCGCCGGGGTCCTGCAGGTCGTCCTGGGCCTGCTGGGAGTGGCCAAGCTGATGCGCTACGTGCCGCGCAGCGTGATGGTCGGCTTCGTCAACGCCCTGGCCGTCCTCATCTTCTGGGCCCAGGTGCCCCACCTGCGCGACGTGCCCTGGATCGTCTACCCGATGGTCGCCGTCGGCATCGCCCTGATGGTCCTCCTCCCCCGCCTGACCCGGGCCGTCCCGGCCCCGCTGGTCGCGATCGTGCTGCTGACCGTCGTCACCGTCGCCGCGCACCTGGCCGTCCCGAACGTGGGCGACGAGGGCGAGCTGCCCAGCAGCCTGCCCTTCCCGCTGCTGCCGGACGTGCCGCTGACCCTGCACACCCTGAGCGTCATCGCCCCCTACGCCCTGGGCATGGCCCTGGTCGGGCTGATGGAGTCGCTCATGACGGCCAAGCTCGTCGACGACGTCACCGACACCCCCTCGCGCAAGGGCCGGGAGGCCTGGGGCCAGGGCGTGGCCAACGTCATCACCGGCTTCTTCGGCGGGATGGGCGGCTGCGCCATGATCGGGCAGACCATGATCAACGTGAAGGCCGGCGCCCGCACCCGCGCCTCCACGTTCCTGGCCGGGGTGTTCCTGCTGGTCCTGGTCGTCGGCCTGGGCGACGTGGTGGCCACCATCCCGATGGCCGCCCTGGTCGCGGTGATGATCGTGGTGGCGGTCGGCACCTTCGACTGGCACTCCGTGCGCCCGGCGACCTTGCGCCGCATGCCCGGGAGCGAGACCGCCGTCATGGTCGCCACCGTCGTCGTCGTGGTCGCCACCGACAACCTGGCCATCGGCGTCGTCGTCGGGGTCCTCCTCGCCGCCCTGCTGTTCGCCCGCCGGGTCGCGCACCTGGTGGAGGTCACCAGCGTCCTGGACCCGGCCGGCACCACCCGCACCTACTCGGTGACCGGCGCCTTGTTCTTCGCCTCGTCCAACGACCTGGTGACGCGGTTCGACTGCTCCGGCGACCCCGGGCACGTCGAGATCGACCTGTCCGCCGCGCACGTGTGGGACGCCTCCACCGTCGCGGCGCTGGACGCGGTCCAGACCAAGTACGCCGCCCGCGGCAAGACCGTGAACGTCACCGGCCTGAACGCGGACAGCTCCGCCCGCCTCGAGCGGCTCGCCGGGCACCTCGGCAGCGGGCACTGACCGCCCGCTGCCGAGTCGGCCACGGGCCGGACCCCGATCGCCGCCCGAGCCCGCCCCCACGCACGAGCTCGGGCGGCTCCCCGCGACCGGCCCGCCGACGTCCGGTGCGCTCAGACGGCGGTGCGACCGCCGTCGACGGGCAGGACGGCGCCGTGGACCCAGCCGGCGGTGACGAGGTAGGCGATCGCCTCGGCGACCTCCTCGGGGGTCCCCGGCCGGCCCGCCGGGGCCTGCGCGGCGAGCTGGTCCAGCGCCTCGCCCATGACGGCGGTGCCCTCGGTGCGGGTGGGGCCGGGGCTGACGGCGTTGACCCGCACGCCCGAGGGTCCGTACTCGGCGGCCCACGCCTTGGTGAGCGAGGTCAGGGCCGCCTTGGAGGAGCCGTACAACGCCATGCCGGCCGCGCCGTACTGGGCGACCATGGTGGTGACGTTGACGATCGCCCCGTCACCGCGCTCGGCCATGCGGGGGGCCAGCTCGGCGACGAGGAAGTACGGCGCCTCGACGTTGAGCGCGTAGACGGCGTCGAAGTCGGCCCCACGGGTCTCGTGGGTCGGACCGAAGGGGAAGACGCCGGCGCTGTTGACCAGGACGTCGACGTGGCCGCCGCCGAGCTCGGTCGCGGTCCGGGCCAACGAGCGGGCGGCGCTCTCCCCGTCGAGGTCGGTGGCCGCGAAGTCGGCCCGGTGGCCGTCGGCGCGCAGGGCCGCGACGACCTGATCGCCGCGGACCCGGTCGCGGCCGCTGACGACCACGTGGGCGCCCAGAGCGGCCAGCTGGCGGGCGGTCGCACGGCCGATGCCACTGGTGCCGCCGGTGATCAGGGCGGTCTTGCCGTCGAGGGTGTTCACGGTTCCTCCGAAGGTGCGTGAGGTGGATCAGAACTGAACAGGTCCGTTCAGTTGAAGACGACTGTACAGGTCTGTTCAGTCGCGTCAAGGGGAACTGAACAGATCTGTACGACCACGCGTACGCTGGGGCCGTGACCGCGCTGAAGACCCGTCGCCGACCCGGCCTGGAGAAGGTCCTGAGCACCGCTGACCGCCTCTTCTACGAGGCCGGCATCCACGCCACCGGGGTCGACACCATCGCCGCCGAGGCGGGGGTGTCCAAGACGACGATGTACACCTACTTCCGGACCAAGGAGGACCTGGTCGCGGAGTACCTGCGCGGGCGCAGCCGCTCCTGGCAGGACCACGTCGCCGACCGGCTCGGGGCCCACGACGGCAGCGGGGTGGACAAGCTGCTGCTCGTCTTCGACCTGCTCGGGGAGTGGTTCGACAGCGACGGCTTCCGCGGCTGCCCCTTCACCAACGCCGAGGCCGAGAGCGAGCCGGACGCCCCGGCCCACCAGGTGAACCTCGCCCACCGCGCCTGGGTCCGCGAGCTGTTCGCCGGCCTGCTGCGCCAGGACGGCCTGACCGGTACCGACGTCCTGACCCACCAGCTCGCGATGCTCTACGACGGGGCGATGACCGGCGCCCACGCCGAGCCTGGCCAGGGCTGGGCCGTCGCCGCGCGCGAGGCCGCCCGCGCGCTGGTGGCGGCGGCCGGGACGGCCGGAGATCCCGGTCGGGCCCGCGGGTAGAGCACCTGCAGGTCGTTCGGCAGCGCCGCCTCGACCTCGCGCGTGACGTCGTCGACCAGGACCTCCGCTGCCCCCGAGCGGATGCCCTCGACGATCTGCGCGGCGCGGTCGAGCCGGCGGTCCAGGGGGTGCGGGAGCCGCACGCGGGTCCAGCGCCACGTGCGGCGGGCGCGCCGGGACGACCGCCCGCGCGCAGCCGCCGGCCGCGGGTCAGCGGGCCGCGCGCTTGCCCTCGGCCACGGCCTCCTCCACGCGCTGCAGCACCGACCGCACCCCCGTGTCGAAGGGTGAGCGGCACTCCAGCGAGGTGGCGCGCACGACGCCGACGGTGACGCCGACGGGCGGGTCGTCGGCGCGCCGGCCGCGCGAGGGCAGCGGGAACGGCGGGGTCCACGCGCCGACCGTGCGGGCGACGCGTTGCACCTCGTCCTCGGCGAGGCCGGGCAGGACGACGGCGAACTCGTCGGCGCCGAGGCGGCCCGCGGTCGCGGTGGGCGGCAGCGCGGAGCGCAGGTGCGCGGCGAAGGAGATGAGGACCGCGTCGCCGGCGGCCAGGCCGTAGGAGTCGTTGACGGCCCGGAAGCCGTCGAGGTCGGCGGCGAGGACCCAGACGGGGTCGTCGCCGTCGGTGGCCGCGGACAGGACGGCGCCGATGCGCTCCTGCAGCAGGCTGCGGGCCGCGACCCCGGTCAGCGCGTCGCGGTGGCTGGCGCGGGCGACGGCGGCGGCCCGGTCGCGCAGGGCGCGGGTCGCGGCCCGCAGGGACTGCTCGAGCTCACGCACCGGGGTGACGTCGCGGCTGACCAGGACGGCGCCGGCGTAGCCGCCGTGCGGGTCGGACAGGGCGGTGGCCGACGTCTCGACGAGCACCGTCCGGCCGGCGAGGGTCGTGACCTCCCCCTCGACGCCGCGCCAGGGCTCACCGGCGCGCAGCGCCCGGGCCACGGCCCGCAGGACGTCGTCGGTGCCGTCGTCGCGGGTGAGGGCGCGCGCGGGGCGGCCGACCGCCTCGACGGCCGGGACGCCGTACAGCTTCTCGACGCCCCCGTTGGCCGAGCGCACGATCCCGTCGGCGTCGACGGTCAGGACGGCGTCGCTCACGTGCTCGAGCAGCTCGGCCAGCACCGCGCGGCCGATCGCCCCGGCGTCGCCGGTGCTCACGCGCAGCGACGCGTGGCGCAGCCCGTCCTGCACCCAGAGCACGACGGAGCCGTGCACGGGCCGGCCGTGGGCGTCGCGCAGCGCGACCGGGCCCGCCGCCGCGGCGGCGTCCCCGAGCACGTCGAGCGGGGTGCGGCCGGCGACCTCGGCGAGGGTCAGGCCGAAGACGTCCTCCGCGGCGCGGTTCCACGCGACGAGACGGCCGTCGCCGCCGACGCTCCAGGTGGGGTCGGGGAAGCTCTCGAAGGACCGGGCCGTCGCCGGGACCCCCTGCTCGAGCTGCACCACTCCACCCCTCCCCGCGGACCCCCGTGGGGTCCGTCACGGATTTCTTCGGCAGCGCTGCGTGGCGGCCGGAGCCGCCGAACGGGTGGATCAGCCCGTGGTCGCGGCGTGTCGGCTCGACCGCACCAGGCGGCGGACCTGGTCGAGGACGACGTCGAGGTCGTCCACCGGGATGCCCATGGACGCCGACCCCCACAGCCCGTCGCCGACGAGCTGGACCATCCGGGCCAGCGACCGGTCGCCGCCGACCTCGGTCTCGATGAGGGCGCGCCAGTCGGCGTTGACGGCCGCGAAGGCGGCCGTGGCGCGCGACTCGCCCTCCTGGGCCAGGCGCAGGGTGGCGACGAGCGCCGTGGACAGCGGGTCGGGCTCGTCGGCGAACAGGCTCACCGCCTCCAGCGCGGAGGTGCGGACGTAGTACTCGGCGGGGCCCTCGGGGGCGGTGCGCATGCGCTCGAGGTCGGCCTCGGTCAGCTGCCGCAGCCGGGCGAGGAGACCGTCGACGAGGGCGCTCTTGGAGGCGAAGTGGTACAGCAGGCCGCCCTTGGACACCCCCGCACGGGCGGCGACGGCCTCCAGGGTCGCCGAGCGGGCCCCGGACGTCACGACGATCGCGGCGAAGGCGTCGACGAGTCGGTCCCGGGTCGCCGCGGGGTCGCGGGGCGCGCGTTCTCTCGGCACGGGGGGAAGGCTAACCACTCGCCAACTGTACCGTCCGGACGGTACAGTCATGGACGACCTCCGATCCAGGAACGAGACCATGACCCTCCAGGCCGCCCCGGCCCCCGCCCGTCCGACCTCCCGCCAGTGGGCCGCGCTCGCCGTGCTCGTGCTGCCCGTACTGCTCATCTCGATCGACATGACCGTCCTGAGCTTCGCGCTGCCCGCCATCAGCGAGGCCGTCTCCCCCACCGGCACCCAGCTGCTGTGGATCGTCGACGGCTACTCCCTGGCGATCGCCGGCCTCCTCGTGACCATGGGCACCCTCGGCGACCGCTACGGCGCCCGCAGGATGCTGCTCATCGGCTCCGCCGGGTTCGGGGTCGTCTCCTTCCTGGCCGCCTTCGCCGACTCCGCGACGGCGCTCATCGCCGCCCGCGTCGCCCTCGGGGTCTTCGGCGCGACCCTCATGCCCTCGACGCTGTCGCTGCTGCGCAGCACCTTCACCGACCGCGAGCAGCGCCGCACCGCGTTCGCCGTGTGGGCCGGCGGGTTCGCCGCCGGGGGCGCCCTCGGGCCCATCGTCGGCGGCTGGCTGCTCGAGCACTTCCGGTGGGGCTCGGTCTTCCTGCTCAACGTGCCGTTCATGGTCGCGCTGCTCGTCCTGGCCCCGCTCCTGGTGCGCGAGCACCGCAACCCCGGCGCGCACGGCCGGCTCGACCTGGTCAGCGTCGCCGTCTCCGTCCTGGCCCTGACCTCGCTCGTCTACGGGGTCAAGACCCTCGCCGAGCACGGCTTCACCACCGGCCCCGTCGCGACGTCCGCGCTCGGGCTCGTCCTGGCCGTCGTCTTCGTGCGCCGCCAGCTGCGCCTGGCCGATCCGCTGCTGGACGTCGACCTGTTCCGGCTGCCCGTCTTCCGCGCCTCCGTCCTGGCCAACCTCATGAGCGTCTGCGGGATGACGGGCATGCTCTTCGCCGTCTCGCAGTACCTCCAGCTCGTCCTGGGGATGCGGCCCCTGCACGCCGGTCTGCTGCTGCTGCCCGGGGCCGTCGTGACCTTCGCGGCCGGTCTCGTCGCGGCCCGCCTCGCCCGTCGGTTGCGCCTGGACCTGCTCATCGCCACCGGGCTGCTGCTCGGCACCACCGGGTACGTCGTGATGTCGCTGCTCGGCTCCGGCACCGGGACCGGCGCCGCCGTCCAGCTCGCCGTCGCGTTCGTCGTGCTGTGCGCGGGCGCGGGCCTGGCCGAGACCCTGACCAACGACGCGATCCTGTCCGCCGCCCCCGCACACCGCACCGGCGCCGCCTCGGCGATCTCCGAGACCGCCTACGAGGTCGGTGCCGTGCTCGGCACCACCGTCCTGGGCAGCGTCCTGAACGCCGTCTACCGCCACCGGGTCGAGGTCCCCGCCGGGGCCGAGCAGGCGCGCGAGACCCTCGGCGCAGCCGTCGAGACCGCCGCGGCCCTGCCCGACGGCTCCGCCCTGCTGGACTCGGCGCGCGCGGCCTTCACCCACGGCCTCGACGCGACGGCGCTCGCCGGCGCCGTCCTGACGGCCGGGGCCGCGCTCGTCGTGTGGCGCTCGCTGCGGCCCCGGGGTGTGGAGGGGGCCGGGCGGGCCTAGCGTCGGAGGCGTCGAGAGGAGTCGCGATGCCCAAGACGACCGGGGGCGGCAAGCCCGTCGCCGACGAGCTGCCCAGCACGCTGCAGCGCTCGGACGCCAAGGCCCAGGCCACCTACGCCAAGGCCCACGACGCGGCCGAGGAGCAGTACGACGACGCCCAGCGCGCCAACCGCGTCGCGTGGGCCGCGGTCAAGCACACCCACGAGAAGGTCGGCGACCACTGGCAGCCCAAGGAGGACGGCCGCAAGGGGCCCTCGGACCCGCAGTCCGAGGGCGGGGTCGACACCCACCGGCGGACCTCCGGCGGCGTCGACGAGCACGCCACGAAGGAGCACCTGCTGCAGCTCGCCCGCGAGCTCGACGTGCGGGGGCGGTCGTCGATGACCAAGGCCGAGCTCGTCGACGCGCTGCGCAAGGCCAACGACCGGGCGACGCGCGCCAGCCGCTGAGCCGCCTCAGCTGTTGAGCAGCGGCGTCGCGCACCGGCGGTGCGCGGCCTCCACCTCGTCCCGCTGGGCCTGCGCGCGGTCGGCCAGCCCGCGGACCCCGGCGGTCCACTCGGCTCCCTGCCGGGCCACGAGCTCGCCCAGCAGCCGGGCGGCGACGGCCCGCCGGTGCAGGCCGCCCACGACGTCCTCGAGCGTGATGAGGGCCTCGACGACGGCCTCGCGGCTGGGGTGCGTCGCGGGCAGCGCCCCGGCGACGCGGTCGACGACGGGCAGCCGGTGCAGCAGCGGCGACAGGCGGCTGGCGTGGGCCGCCAGCCATCCGGCCCCCACCACGGCCCAGTCGGTCGAGGCCCCCAGCCGGCGCATGGCCGTCCGCAGCGCGGCGCGGTCGGCCCCGACCTCGCGGCGCACGCGCAGCAGCGTCGTCCGCTCGGCGACGAGGACCTCCATCGCGGCGGCCCGCCGCAGCTGCTCGCCCAGACCCGTCGCGGCGGCCAGCTGCTCGTTGAGGTAGGCGCGGAGCACGGGGTCGGCGGGCGGCGCGTCCCGACGCCGGCCGCTGATCAGGGTGGGGACGGACAGCACGGGGACGACGCTAGCCCCGGGGCTCTGGAGGCGCACCGCCGGTGCGCCCGGCCGCGACCCGTCCCGCCGGTGGTGGGACTCCTGCGCAGGGAGTGACGGATGTGACCAAGGGTCACGACGAACTCCCTCGTTCCGGTGGAACGACCCCCCTTTGTCACGTAGCGTGTTCATTCGGTCACACCATTGCACGACACCAGGGGGACGCTGTGGACGGCACGCAGGGCGGCACGCTCATGACCGAAGGACCGGCGATCGACACCACGGTCACCCTGATGCCGACCACGAGCAGCACGGGTGCCTGGCACACCGGCACCGTCCGGTCCTGGACCGCCGGGGCCGCCGGCCTCGTCGTCACCAGCCACGTCGCCGCCGACCCCGCCACCGTCGAGGAGCTCGACGGGCAGCGCGTCTGGGTCAGCACCGACGCCGGCGACGACACCTCCGTCACCCCGCACGCCGTCTTCCAGGCCGTCGCCCAGGCCCACCGCGACGACGAGCTCGCCCTCACCGGCGTCATGCTGCTCGCCGCCGAGACCCGCCGCGGCGCCGTCCGCGCCCCCGCCTCCCTGCCCGCCCACCTCACGATGGCCGAGGGCGTCGCCGACGTCCGCACCGTCGACTACTCCCGCACCGGCATGCGCGTCGAAGGGGCCATGGACATGCCCGCCCACGCCGACGTCGACGTCGCCCTCGAGCTCGCCGACGGCCGCGAGGTCCACGCCCGCGGCGAGGTCCTGCGCGTCGACGAGACCTCCGGCGAGGCCGTCGTGCGGTTCGTCGAGCTCGACGAGGGAGCCGCCGAGGCGCTGGAGCGCAGCGTGCTCACCGAGCTGGCCCGGCAGAACCGGGGCTGAGACCCGCACGCGCAGCACCCCCGGACCGCTCCGGTCCGGGGGTGCTGCGCGTGCGGGCGGGCGGGACCGCACTGGGGGCGGCCCCGCCCGCCCGGGGCCGGGTCAGCTCCCGCTGGTCGGTGCGCTGCCGCCCGTCGTGGGCGACGCGCTGCCCGTGGGGGGTGCGGGCGCGTCCTGACCGGGCGTCGGCGCACCGGTGCCCGGGGCCGGAGCGCCCTCGGGCGGGGTCGGGGCCCCGGCCGGCGGGGTGGGGCGGCCCACCTCGACGCGCGTCGCGGTGAACGACCCGTCCTGACCCACCGCCGTGCCCGCGGCGGCCTCGGCGTGCACGTGCTCACCGACGGCGATCGAGGAGACGTCCGCGCTCTGGCCGTCGCGCAGGACCTGCGCCCCCGCGACGTCCACGACGGTGCTCGCGCCGTCGGGCCCGGCGATCGTCAGCGAGTCCCCGTCGACGGCCGTCACGTCCCCGTCGGCGCGCACCGGCTCCACGACGACGCGGGCCGCCGTCACGCCGCCGGTCGTGGACGACGAGGAGGACGCCGCCTCGACGTGGACGCGCTGCCCGACGCTCAGGGCGCTGCGGTCGGTGGTCTCCTCGCCCTGCCCCAGGCCCCGGTCGAGCACGACGACGGTGTCGCCGGTGAGGGTGACGGTCGTCATCTCCCCGCGCGGCGCGGTCAGGGTCAGGGTGTCGCCGTCGACCGCGGTGAGCGTCCCGCCGGCCGGCGGGCCGGCACGGCCCGGGCCACCGGGGGCGCCGGGTCCGGCGGGGCCGCAGGGGGCCGGTGCGGTGCCGTCACCGGGCGCGGCCGGGGCCGAGGCGGACGGGCTCGTCGCCGTCCCGGTGGGGGTGTCCGGTGCGCTGGTCGCCGCGACGGCGGCCGTCGCGGCGAGCCCGCCGGCGGCCGTCGCCACGGCGGCGCCGAGGACGAACCGGCGGACGCGGGCGCCGCGGCGCGCGGCGCGGTCGGTCGGGTCGGTGGGGCGGGTGGTGGTCACGGTGTTCCTCCACGGTCGGTCTCGGACCTGCTCTCACCGCGACCTCGCGGTCCGCGGCGAGGTCCACACCACCGGCCGGACCTGAAGCCGGCCTGAAGCGGGCACCCCCGGCCGCGGTCCTTCAGCCTCCCTTCAGCTCGTGCGCTGGCCGCGCCTGCACCGCTCTGCGATGTTCGTGCGGTGCCCACCGCAGCCGTCCGGGTCCTGCTCGTCGAGGACGACCCGCTCATCGCCGAGTCCGTCACCGAGGCGCTCACCGGCACCGGGATGGTCGTGCGCGCCCGCCCCGACGGGCGCGACCTCGACGAGGTCGTCGAGCACTTCCGCCCCGACATCGCCGTCCTGGACGTCATGCTGCCCGGCGAGGACGGCACGTCCCTGGCCCGGCGGGTCTGCGTGCCGCGCGACGTGCCCGTCGTCTTCGTCACGGCCCGCGACGACATCGACGACCGGCTGTCCGGCTTCGCCGCGGGCGCCGACGACTACGTCGTCAAGCCGTTCGCCGTCGAGGAGCTGCTCGTGCGGCTGCGCGCCGTGCTGCGCCGCTCCGGCCGGACCCCGCAGGTCGTGGAGGTGGGCGACCTCGTCGTCGACGAGTCCGCGGCCGTGGCCCTGCGCGCCGGGGTGGCGCTGGACCTCACGGCGACGGAGTTCCGGCTGCTCGCCCAGCTCGTCCGCCACCGCGGGCGGACCCTGTCCAAGCTGCAGCTGCTCACCCAGGTGTGGGGGTACGAGCACTACGACCAGAACCTCGTCGAGGTCCACGTCAGCGCCCTGCGCCGCAAGCTGGAGGAGCACGGACCCCGGCTCGTGCACACCGTCCGCGGGCTCGGCTACGTGCTGCGGGTCCCCACCGCGAGCCCCACCGCGCCCACCGACGGCGACGGCTGAGCGGTGCGCACGGTCTCGCTGCGCCGCCGGGTGGTCGCCGTCGCGACGGCTGTCCTGGCGGCGCTGCTGCTCGCCGTCGGGCTGTTCGTCGACGCCGACCTGGGCTCGCGGCTGCGCGACGACGCCCGGACCCGGCTGTCCTCCCTGGCCGAGCTGGGCGTCCAGCTCGACGGCACGGTCGACGACCAGACCCTCGTCAACCGGCTCCAGACCGCCGGGGCGGACGCGCGGCTGGAGTCCGACGAGGGCACCGTCGTCGGCACCCCCGGTCCCCTGGACGGACCCGCCGGGCCGCCCGGGACGGCCGGGCCCGCCCCGGGCGGCCCGAAGGCGGCCGTGACGCAGGACGGGGACCTGCTGCGCACGAGCCGGACCCTGCGCGGCGACCGGGTCCTCGTCCTGACGACGTCGCTGCGGCCCGTCGAGGACGCCCTGGCCCAGTTCCGCCGCTCGATGCTCCTGGGGGCGCTCGCGGGTCTGGCCCTGGCCGTCGTGGCCTCGTGGCTGCTGCTCGGCCGGGCCCTGGCCCCGCTGGACACCATGACGGCCACGGCCCGCTCGATCGCCGACGGCGACCGCGGCCGGCGGCTGGACCCGGACCGCACGGACACCGAGCTGGGCCGCACGGCCGCTGCCTTCGACCGCATGATCGACTCCCTGGAGGGGGCCGAGGAACGCGCCACCCGCTCGCGGGACCGGATGCAGCGCTTCCTGTCCGACGTCGCCCACGACCTGCGGACCCCGCTGGCCGCGGTCACCGCGGCGGCCGAGCGGCTGCTGCTGGACACCGGGGAGGGACCGGACCGGCGGGCCCGCGAGGAGGCCGCGGTCCGCATCGTGCGCGAGGCCCGGCGCGCGGCCCAGCTCGTGACGGACCTGCTGTCGGTGTCGCGGCTGGAGGAGCTGCAGCCCCGGCCCGTGCGCACCGGCCTCGCCCCGCTGGTCCGCGCGGCCGTGGAGGAGGCCGGCCCCCTGGGGCGGGGCGTGGACGTGCGCGCCCCGGAGGGCACCGTGGTCGAGGTCGTCGCCGACCCCGACCACGTCCGCCGGGTCCTGGTGAACCTGCTGTCCAACGCGCGGCGGGCCGCCCCCGCCGGGCCCGTCGTCGTCACCGTGGACCGGCCGGACGGGTGGGGTCGCGTCGTCGTCGCCGACGGCGGTCCGGGCATCGCACCGGCCGACCGCGAGCGCGTCTTCGACCGCCTCGTGCGGCTGGACCCGGCCCGCGCGGGCGACGGGGGCGCGGGGCTGGGCCTGTCGATCTCGCGGGGGCTGGCCCGCTCCGGCGGCGGGGACCTGCGGTGCGCGGACCCGGCCGAGGTGGACCTGCCGCCCGGCCTGCCCCGCGGGGCCGTCCTCGTCCTGACCGTGCCCCTGGGCTGAGGGCCGGGTCGGGGTCGGGACCGTTGACGCATCGGTACGAACCTTTCGCACCGATGCGTCAACGGTCCCGACCCGACGAACGACCAGAGTCCCGGCTCCTCAGCCCTGCGGGGACTCCTGCGACTCCGGCTGCTGCGCCCACCACGCCCGCAGCTCCCGTTCGGCCTCCTCGGCCCCCAGCGGCCCGCGGTCCATCCGCAGCGACAGCAGGTGCTGGTAGGCGCGCCCGACGACGCGCGAGGGCCCGATCCCGAGCAGCGCCATGATCTGCGTCCCGTCGAGGTCGGGGCGGATCGCGTCGAGCTCCTCCTGCTCACGCAGCCGGGCGATGCGCGCCTCGAGGTCGTCGTAGGCCTGCGAGAGGCGCTTGGCCTTGCGGGCGTTGCGGGTCGTGCAGTCGCTGCGGGTCAGCTGGTGCAGGCGCGGCAGCAGCGGGCCGGCGTCGGTGACGTAGCGCCGCACGGCGGAGTCGGTCCACTCCCCGTCGCCGTAGCCGTGGAAGCGCAGGTGCAGCTCCGTCAGCCGCGCGACGGCCTTGATCGTGTCGTTGTCGAAGCGCAGCGCCTTCAGCCGCTTGGTCACCAGCTTCGCGCCGACGACCTCGTGGTGGTGGAAGCTGACGCCGCCGCCGTCCTCGAACCGGCGGGTGCGGGGCTTGCCGATGTCGTGCAGCAGCGCGGCGAGGCGCAGCAGCAGGTCCGGGCCATCCGTCTCGAGGTCCATCGCCTGCTCCAGGACGGTCAGGGAGTGCTCGTAGACGTCCTTGTGGCGGTGGTGCTCGTCGATCTCCAGCCGCAGCGCGGGCAGCTCCGGCAGGACGTGGTCGGCCAGGCCGGTCTCGACGAGGATCCGCAGCCCCGCGACGGGGTCGGGCGCGACGAGCAGCTTCTCCAGCTCCACGCGCACGCGCTCGGCCGAGACGATGGCGATGCGCTCGGCCATCGCGGCCATCGCCGCCGTGATCTCGGGGGCGACGCGCAGGCGCAGCTGGGCCGCGAACCGGGCCGCGCGCATCATCCGCAGCGGGTCGTCGGAGAACGACTGCTCGGCGGTCCCGGGGGTGCGCAGGACGCCGGCGGCGAGGTCCTTCAGGCCGTCGTGGGGGTCGGCGAAGTCCAGCGACGGCAGTCGCAGGGCCATCGCGTTGACGGTGAAGTCGCGCCGGGACAGGTCGCCGACGAGGTCGTCGCCGTAGGAGACCTCGGGCTTGCGGGAGTCGGCGTCGTAGCTCTCGGAGCGGTACGTGGTGACCTCGACGACGAGGTCCTTCTTGCGGGCCCCGATGGTGCCGAAGTCGCGGCCGATCTCCCAGTAGGCGTCCCCCCACTGCTTCAGCAGCGCGACGGTGTCGTCGGGGCGCGCGTCGGTCGTGAAGTCCAGGTCGGCCGAGCGCCGGCCCAGGAACGCGTCGCGCACGGGCCCACCCACGAGGGACAGCTCGAAACCGGCCCCGGCGAAGACCCGGCCGAGGTCCACCAGGAGCGGCATGACGGGTTCGAGGGCCTCCACGGCCCTGGCCCGCGCCTCGTCCAGGGCCAGCTCCAGCGCGGCGGCGGGTTCGGTCGGGGCGGTCGGGCGGGACTCCTCGGGCAGCACGGGGTGCAAGCCTGCCATGAGACGGCACCCGCCCTGGCTACAGTGAGCCGATGGTCAAGCCTGCCCGGGAACCGCGTCGGCGGTTGCCCACCGTGCAGGAGACCTCCTCGGGTGGGCTCGTCGTCGACCTCTCGACCGGTGTGCCCCGCGCCGCCGTCATCTGCCGCCTCAACCGCGCGGGCCGCGCCGAGTGGTGCCTGCCCAAGGGCCACCTCGAGGGCGAGGAGACCCTCGAGGAGGCCGCGGTGCGCGAGATCGAGGAGGAGACGGGCATCCGCGGCGAGATCGTCGAGACCCTCGGCGCCATCGACTACTGGTTCTCCGCGGACGGCCGGCGCATCCACAAGGTCGTCCACCTGTTCCTGCTCAAGGCCGTCGGTGGGTCGCTGACCGTCGAGAACGACCCCGACGCCGAGGCCGTCGACGTCGAGTGGGTCCCGTTCACCGACCTCGACACCCGGCTGGCCTTCCCCAACGAACGGCGCGCCGCGACGGCGGCGACGCTGCGGCTGGGCGAACTGGCGTGAGCTCCCGGCTCCCCGTGACGCGTCGGGGGCTGCTGACGGGGCTCGCGGTCGGTGGCGTCGCGGCGGGCGTGCCCGCGAGCGCGCAGGCGCGGTCGAGACCCACCGCGAAGACGACGGGGACGGCGACGACGGGGACGGCGACGGCGACGACGGCGACGGCCCTGCCGCTGGGGGTCGTCCTGCTCGACGTCACCCCGACGGCGTACGCGGCGGCCGACCCGGCCCGCTCCGTCGTCACCGTGCGGGCCCGGGTGCGGCACCGGGGGACGAGCGCGCTGACGGGCCTGACCGCGCGGTTGGTCGCCCAGCGCTCGCCGACGGTGGCCCGCACGGCGCTGGACCAGTGGGCGCGGGCCTCGGACCGGGCCTCCATCACCCGCTCCAGCGCCAGTTCGGACGACGTGGTCGTCGGCTCCGGGGGCCTGTCGCCCGGCGAGTCGGCCGACGTCCTGCTGACCCTGCCCGCGGCCTCGCTCGGCGCCGGGGTCGGTGCGCACCTGGCCGCCGTGGAGGTCTCCGACGACTCCGGCCGGGTCGGTGTCGCGCGCACGTTCCTCGTCTCCGCCCCCCAGGGCGACCCGACGCCGCTGACGCTGCTGCTGCCGCTCGTGGCCGGCCGCGACGGGTCCCCGGGCGGGCTGGCGCGGGCCGTGGAGGACCGGCTGCGGGCGCTGGTCGCCGGCAGCGCCGACCCCCGGGTGGCGTGGGCGCTGGACCCGGCGCTGACGGCGGCGGTGGACTCCCTGCGCGGCGGTGCGCAGACCGCCGCTGCCACCGCCGGGGCCGACGCGGACGCGGCCACCCTCACGGGCTGGGTCGCCGAGCTGACGGCCGCGGCCGCCGGCCGCGTCGTCCTCGGGCTGCCCTTCGGCGACCCCGACCTCGCGGCGCTGGAGCGCACGGCCGTCGGCTCCGACCTGCTCGGGCGCGCCGTGCGGTCCGCGGGCGGGGCGTTCGACGCGCTGACGGGGGCCGTGGTCCGCACGGACGTGGCCTGGCCCGCCGACGAGGCCGCCGACGAGGACCTGCTGGCGTTCTGCGTCGGCGGCGGCGCCACGACGGTCGTCCTCGACGACGTCTGCCTGCCGCCGTCGGCGGACCTGACGTTCACGCCCGTGGGACGTGCGAGCGTCGACCTGCGCGACACCTCGGTCGAGGCCCTCGTCGCCGACCGGACGATGTCCTCGGTGCTGGCCGACGCCGCCGACCCCGACCAGGTCGTCCTCGTGCGCCAGCGGCTCATCGCCGAGGCCGCGACCACGGCGTCGCAGCGCCCCAGCGACCCCCGCGGGCAGCTGCTCGTCGCCCCGCGCAGCTTCGCGCCGGCCGCCGAGCAGCTGTCCGCCCTGATCGCCGACGTGGAGTCGTCCGGCTGGGCGAGCTGGCAGCCGCTGACGGACCTGCTCGCGACACCCGCGCCCGACGTGGAGCGTTCGGGCCCGGACGTCCCGGCGGCCACGGCCCGGGCGGCGCTGCCGACCGCGCACGTCGTGGACGTGCAGGAGGCGCTCGTCGGGGTCGACGACTTCGCCACGGCCCTGCCGTCCGGTGCCCTCGGCGCGGGTCTGCTCTCGCAGCAGCGCGCGGCCCTGGTCCTGCTGGGGGTGTCCTGGCGCGGTCACGTCGCGGAGCTGCCCGCGGCCCGCGCCGGGCTCGCGCGCGCCGTCGAGGCCCTCACGGCGGGGGTGAGCGTCGTCACCGGCAGCGTCCGCAACCTCGCCGCCGAGCGCAGCGAGCTGCCCATCACGGTCGTCAACGAGCTCGACGTGCCCGTGCAGGTCGACCTGGTGCTGCGGCCCCGGACCGCGCGGGTGCAGCTGGACGCCGTGCCCCGCCAGACGGTCGCGGCGCGCAGCCAGAGCCGCGTCGCGGTGCCGGTGCGGGCCCTGGCGAACGGCTCGGTCGTGGTGGAGGCGCAGCTGCGCACGCCGGCGGGCAGCGCCCTCGGCGAGCCGGTGGAGATCCGGCTGAACGTGCGCGCCGACGTGGAGAACTGGATCAGCGGGGTCGTGGGTGGGGGGGCTGCCGGGTTGCTGGTGCTGGGCCTCGTGCGGGCGTTCCGGAAGGGGCGCCGGCGCGTCGACGGGGCCGCGCACGCCGACGTCGCGCCCCCGCCCGCCCCCTCAGAGCCGGCGCAGGCCGGGGACCCGGCGAAGTAGCGGGTTCACGAGGTCCTCGAGCTCGCGGACGCGCATGAGGCGGCATAGCAGGGTGAAGACGGCCAGGACGAGGACGCCGCCGACGAGCACGACGGCGAGGTCCACGACGCGGCCCTGGCCGACGAGGGCCCCTGCGCGGGCCACGGCGAACCCGACGACCGCGGCGAGGACGGTGATGATCGTGAGCCGGACGAGCGTGCGCAGCAGGCGGTGACCGTCGACGCCCCGGCCGTCGAGGGCGTGGAAGCGGCGGCGCAGCAGGCTCAGCCCGAGGACGCAGCCGACCACGTTGGCCGCGCTCATCGAGACGCCGATGGCGACGACCTGCCACTGCACGGGCACCTCGAAGTGGATGACGACGTTGCCGACGGTGGTCACGGCCGCGACGACGACCTGCACGACGAACGGGGTCCGCGCGTCCTCGTAGGCGTAGAAGACGCGCTGGACGAGGTAGGTGACGCTGAAGGGGACGAGGCCCACGGCCATCGCCACGAGCACCTGCCCGATGGGACGGGCCCCGAACATCGCGCCCCCCACGGCCGGGCCGAGGGAGACGAAGGCGGCCACCGCCAGGGCCCCGGCGACGGCGACCGTGCGGGCGCCGGAGGAGAAGTCGCGGCGGACGGCGGCGACGTCCCCGGCCACGGCCGCCTTGCTGAGCCGGGTGAACAGGGCGGTGACGAGCGAGACCGCCACGAGGGAGTGCGGGAGCATGAACAGCAGGTAGGCGTAGCTGTAGGAGTTGCCGGAGGCGCCGTCGACGTGGGCGGCGTTGAGCGCCTCCCCCGCCGCGGTCATGACCTTCGACGTCGGGATGAACGCGACCTGGCCGACGAGCACCCCTGCGAAGGTCCAGCCCGCGACGCGGCCCGCGCTGCCCAGCCCCATGCCCCGGAAGCCGAAGCGGGGCCGGTAGCGGAACCCGACGCGGTGCAGCGGCCACAGCAGGACGAGCGCCTGCAGCGCGACGCCCGCGGTGGCGGTCCCGGCGAGCAGGGCGATCATCTGCGGGGTCCACCGCTGCGCCGTGAAGCCCTCACCCCCCGGGTAGACCGCGAGGAAGGCGACCGTCCCACCGATGGCGACGACGTTGTTGACCACGGGGGCCCACATGAACGGGCCGAAGCTGCCGCGGGCGTTGAGGACCTGCCCGAGCACGGTGTAGAGGCCGTAGAAGAAGACCTGCGGCAGGCACCAGAAGGCCATCGCGGTGCCGAGGGCCAGCCAGTCGTCGTTCCAGCCCTTGGAGTAGAGCCGCACGACGAGCGGGGCCGCGGCCGTGATGAGGACGGTCGCCACGGCCATGATCAGCAGGGCCAGGGTGATGAGCCGGTCGACGAACTCCTGGCCGCCGTCGGGGAGGCGGAACGCCTTGACGATCTGCGGGACGAGGACGGCGTTGAGGACGCCGCCGGCCACCAGGATGTAGAAGTTGTTCGGCGCCTTGTTGGCCACGTCGAAGACCTGGCCGCCGACCCCGGCCGCCGTCCCGCCGATCGCCGAGGCGAGCAGCGCGACCCGGACGAAGCCCAGCACGCGCGAGACGAGCGTCCCGCTCGCCATCAGCGCGCTGGAGCGCGCCAGGGAGTCCTTCGACGCGGTGGTGGGCTCGTCCACTTCTGCACTCACGGGGTCGATGGTCGCCGATGAGTGCGCCGGACGGGTCATCGCGTCCCCGGTCCGGTCAAGGTCTTCACACGCCGTGACGACTCATCGACGGTGACGAGGGTCCAGCGGGTCGTGGCGGCGGGTGTCGTGGCGCTCGCGCTCTGGGCGCCGGTGGCGAGCGCCCACGCCGAGCCCGCGCCGGCCGTCCCGGCGAGCGCGACGCTGAAGGCGCAGGCCGACGCGCTGCGCGCCCGGGTCGAGGCGCTGCAGCTGCAGCAGTCCGTCGCGACCGAGGCGTACGACACGGCCGTCGACGACACCGCGACGGCGGTCTCTGAGGAGGTCCGCGCGCAGTCCGCCCTGGACGCGGCGACGGGCACGAGCAGCCGGGCCACGGCGCAGGCCACGCGCCGGGTCCGCTCGCTCTACATGACGGGCCCGAGCCTGCCGGCGGGGTTCGACCTGCTCTCCGGGGACCTCGACGCGGCGGCGACGGCGGCGCGGGCCGCGGCGATGGCCGCGAGCGTCGTCACCGACGACGCCACCACGGTCGACCGCGCGGCGGACGCCCGGGCCGCCGCGCAGGCCGCCGAGACCCGCCTGCAGCAGGTCCGGGTGCGCAAGACCGCCGCCCAGGCCGCCGCCGCGCAGGCGCAGGTGCAGGTCACGCAGGCCCTGGCCACCCAGCGGCAGCTGCTCGCCGACGCCGACGCGGCGGTCGCGCGGGCCGTGGCGCAGGAGGAGGAGCAGGCCCGGCAGGACGCCCTCGCGCAGGCCGCCGCCCGGGCCGCCGCGGCCGGGGTCGCCGATGCGACGGCGTCGGGGTCGGGGTCGGGGTCGGGGTCCACGGTGGCCGACGCCGTCGCGGGCGCCTCCAGCACCGCGCAGGCCGCCATCGCCGCCGCGCACACCCGCGAGGGGATGCCGTACGTGTGGGGCGCGACGGGCCCGTCGACGTTCGACTGCTCGGGCCTGACGCAGTGGGCGTACGCGCAGGCGGGCGTCACGATCCCCCGCACGTCGCGCCAGCAGTACGCGGGCCTGCCGAAGGTCCCGCTGGACGCGCTGCAGCCCGGTGACCTGGTGTTCTACGCCAACGGCAGCGACCCGTCGAGCATCCACCACGTCGCGCTGTACCTGGGCGGCGGCAAGGTCCTGCACGCGCCGCACACCGGGGACGTCGTGCGCGTGGCCGGGGTGGCGATGCCGGGGCTGTTCGGGGCCGTGCGCCCCTCCTGACCCCGCGCGTCCGGCCGCGTCCGCGCGTCCGGACCGCCGCACCGCGCGGGCGCCCTAGCATGGGGCGACCGGACGTCGGCGCGACACGAACACGGGGGGTAGGTCTGGACGGGGCAGGCCGCAGCACGGGCGAGCAGCTCGTGGCCGACCGCTACGTCCTCGATCGCGAGCTGTCGGTGGCCCGGTGGGTCGACGGGCAGGGGCTCGGGACGAGGGACTACCTCGGACGCGACCTGACGCTGGACCGGCCCGTGCGCGTGCGGACGCTGGACGCCGCGGACCCGCGCGCCGAGGAGTTCCTCGACGCCGCGCGGCGCGCCGCCATGATCACCGACCCGCGGGTCCCGCGGGTGCTGGACGCGGGCACGGACCTGACCGACGGGACCCCGCCGGCGGTCTACGTCGTCGAGGAGGCCGTCGAGGGCCGGTCGATGACGGACCTGCTGCGCACGGGGCCGCTGAGGCCCGCGGCCGTGCGCGCCCTGGTCGGCGAGGTCGCCTCCGCCCTCGACGCGGCCGCCCGCCGCGGTCTGCACCACACGCGCCTGACGCCCGACGACGTCCTGCTCGGTCCCGACGGCGTCGTCCGGGTCCGCGGGGTGGGCCTGGGTGCCGCGCTGGACCCGGACCCGCCGGCCCTCTCGGCCGCGCGGGCGGCGGCGCTGGCCAACCGCGCCGACGCGGTCGCCCTGGTCGCCCTCGTCTACGCCGGGCTGGTCGCCCGCTGGCCCGCCCTGGAGGGCCTCGCCGCCTTCGACGGCCTGCCCGAAGCGCCCACCGGCGACGGGAAGCCGTTGCCGCCCAAGGACATCCGTCCCGACGTCCCCAACGACCTCGACACCTTGTGCGTCGTGACGTTCGGCCCGCACGAGGACGGCCCGCACGACCCGGCCGAGCTCGCGCTGCAGCTCGCGCCGTGGTCGATGGACGTGTGGGACGAGACCCTGCGCCGCATGCGCGGGGAGGCCGCGACGGCCGCCGTCCGGGGGCGGCTGAAGAACCGCGAGGACGTCGTCCCCGAGGCCGAACCGCCCGTGCCGTTCACCCGCCCGCACTCCACGGCCCGCCCGCCGCGCGGCGACGCGCGGCTGGTCCTGACCATCCTCGGGGCCGTCGTGGTCGTCGGGCTCGTGCTGGCGGTCTGGCAGCTGACCTCGATCAGCGTGCCCGGCATCCCCACCAGCACCCGGCCGAGCGCGTCCGCGTCCGCGTCCTCGGCCCCGGCCGCCGACGCCCCGACACCGGCCCCCACCGCTCCGGCGTCCTCGGCGCCGGCCGCGGCGGCTCCCGCCGTGGTCCCGGTCGTCGCGATCTCGGCCCTGGACCCGCAGGGCGGCGGCGAGTCGTCCCAGACGGCGCCGCGCGCGATCGACGGCGACCCCGCCACCGCGTGGCAGAGCCAGCGCTACAACTCCGCCGCGTTCGGCGGGCTCAAGGACGGCATCGGGCTGCTGCTCGACCTCGGCGCCCCCGTGGACGTCACGACGGTCGCCCTGACGAACGGCGGCGAGGGCGGGGCGATGTCCCTGCTCGCCGCCCCCGGCGACACCCCCGACGGCTGGCAGCCCGTCGCGACGGCCCCCGCGGCCGGCGGGCAGCAGTCGCTGACCCCGGCCCAGCCCGTGCGCGCCCGCTACCTCGCGGTGTGGTTCTCCCAGCTGCCGACGACCGACGGCGCCTTCCGCGTCTCGGTCGCCGAGATCGCCGTCACGGGGACGCCGGCGTCGTGAACGTCGCGGGCGCCGTTCCGGACCCGCGCACCGACGCCGAGCTCGTCGCCGCGCACGTCGCGGGGGACCCGGAGGCCTTCGGCGAGGTCGTCCGCCGGCACCGCGACCGGCTGTGGGCCGTGGCGCTGCGCACGACCGGCGACCGCGAGGAGGCCGCCGACGCCGTCCAGGACGCGCTCGTGTCCGCGCTGCGGGCCGCGTCCAGCTTCCGCGGCGACTCCGCCGTCACGACGTGGCTGCACCGGATCGTCGTCAACGCGTGCCTGGACCGCGCGCGCCGCCGGGCCGTGCGCCCGACCCGGCCCCTGGAGGAGGAGGCCGGCGGCGGTGACGACGGCGTGCGGACCGGTGCCGCGCTGGCCGTCGTCGAGGACGCGACCCCGCACGTGGAGGCCCGGCTCGACGTGACCGCGGCCCTGGCCCGGCTGCCGGAGACGCAACGGGCCGCCCTCGTCCTCGTCGACATGTACGACGTGCCCGTCGCCGAGGCCGCGCAGGTCCTGGGGGTCGCGGTGGGCACCGTGAAGTCCCGCTGCTCGCGCGGACGGGTGGCCCTGGCCGAACTCCTCCGCGTGCGGGGGAACCCGTGAGTCCGGTCGAGCGTCGTAGTGCCGGTTCGACGAGGAGGAGGCGGGTCCCGGGTGAGTGAGTTCGACGACGCGCAGCTCAGCGCGCAGGAGCGCCGCGTGCGCGACCTGCTGCGGGGTGCGGCCGACGTCGGCCCGATGCCGGACGACGTGGTCGCCCGGATCGACGAGGCGCTCGCGGCGGCCCGGCCCGCCACCCCCGTCGCGTCGCTGGCGGCGCGCCGCCGCCCCCGCGTCCCGCGCGTGTTCGCCGCCGCGGCCGGTCTGATCGTCGCCGCGGGAGCCGGGGTGCTCGCGCTGGACCAGCTGCAGTCCGGTGGTGGCGGTGCGGCCTCGTCGGGGTCCGCGGCGGACTCGGCGGCGGGTTCGGCGGCGGTCACCACCGAGCAGGTCCCGGCCGACGCCGAGATCCTGCTCAGCGGCACCGACTACACCGACGTCGCCGCCGTCCAGGACCTGGGGGAGGAATCGCTGGACTCCCCCGCGACCGACGACGCCACCCGGGGCAGGACGCCCGACATGCTGAGCGCGCCGCAGTCCTCCGAGTCCGCCTCCAGCGACCCGTCGCAGCGGCCGCAGGCCGAACGGGCCCTGGCCTGCACGAAGGCGCTGGGGGTGGACCCGGCCTCGGTCGTCGCGGTCGAGATCGCGGCCTGGCGGTCCGAACCCGCCGCGTTCGTCGTGCACCGGACGCCGGGGGCCGCCGAGGTCGTCGTCGTGGCCCTCGACTGCGCCCCCGGGGACGCGGCGCTGAGCACGGTGCCCGTCCCGTCCTGACGGGTTCGGCCCGGGAACACCGGCCCCCTACGATCGGTTGAGCAGTCAGCACGGCACCCCGGGCAGCGGGGTCCGGCACCGATCGAGGGAAGCAGGTCCGCACAGGTGAGCACCACCAACGAGATCCGCAACGTCATCGTCGTGGGCTCGGGGCCTGCCGGGTACACCGCCGCGTTGTACGCGGCGCGTGCGGAGCTGAAGCCCCTCGTCTTCGAGGGGTCGGTGACCGCCGGCGGTGCGCTGATGAACACGACCGAGGTCGAGAACTTCCCCGGGTTCCCCACGGGCATCATGGGCCCGGACCTCATGGACAACATGCGCTCGCAGGCCGAGAAGTTCGGCGCCGAGCTCGTGACGGACGACGTCGTCGACGTGCGCCTCGACGGTGACGTCAAGGAGGTCACGACCGGCGGCGGCGAGACGTACCGCGCCCACTCCGTGATCCTCGCGCTGGGGTCGGCCTACCGCGAGCTCGGGCTGCCCGACGAGAAGCGGCTGTCCGGTCGCGGCGTCAGCTGGTGCGCCACCTGTGACGGGTTCTTCTTCCGCGAGCAGGACATCGTCGTCGTCGGCGGCGGGGACTCCGCGGTCGAGGAGGCCACGTTCCTGACGCGCTTCGCCCGGTCGGTGACGATCGTCCACCGCCGCGACGAGTTGCGCGCCTCGCGGATCATGGCCAAGCGCGCCGAGGACAACCCCAAGATCCACTTCGCCTGGAACTCCGAGGTCATCGGCATCACGGGCGAGAACAAGGTCGAGGGCCTCACGCTGCGCGACACCGTGACCGGCCAGACCCGCGAGATCGCGGCGACGGCGTTGTTCATCGCCATCGGCCACGAACCGCGCACCGACCTCGTGAAGGGCCAGATCGACCTGGACGAGAACGGGTTCGTCCTCGTCGAGGGCCGCAGCACCCGGACGAACATCCCCGGGGTGTTCGCCGCCGGTGACGTCGTGGACCACGAGTACATGCAGGCCATCACCGCCGCGGGCATGGGGTGCTCCGCCGCCCTGGACGCGGAGAAGTACCTCGCCGCCCGCGGCGACGCCGGGCTCGACGAGCAGCCCCCGCGCGAGGAGACCGACGCGTCCGTGCCGACCGCCGAGACCGTCGCCCGTCCCCAGCTCTGACCTCTACCGAGACCACCTTCGCGAACACCAGGAGGAAACCGTGAGTGCCACCACCCCCGCCGTGACCGACGACAGCTTCGACGTCGACGTCCTGCAGTCCGACAAGCCCGTCCTCGTCGACTTCTGGGCGCCCTGGTGCGGCCCGTGCCGCCAGGTCGCCCCGATCCTCGAGGAGATCGCGGCCGAGCACGGCGAGAAGATCACCGTCGTCAAGGTCAACACCGACGAGAACCCGCGCATCGCGGCGAAGTACGGCGTGACGTCGATCCCGACGCTCAACGTCTACTCCGGCGGTGAGGTCGTCAAGACGATCATCGGCGCGCGGCCCAAGCCCGTGCTGCTGAAGGAGCTCGAGGACTTCGTCGGCTGACGTCGACCACTGCGCGCAACGGCCGGTACCCCGTCGGGGTGCCGGCCGTTTCACGTGGAACCAGCCCTCTCACGTCGGGGCGACGCCCGTGAGGGTGGGGATCCGCACGCTGCCGAGGAGCCGCTCCAGGGCCGCCTCGACGTCCTCGCGCCAGGACAGCGCGTTCTTCAGCTCCAGCCGCAGGCGCGGGTGGCGGTGGTGCGGGCGCACGACGGTGAACCCGACCGACTCCAGCAGGTGGGCGGGCAGCACGCACGGCTCGCCGTGGTCGTGGGCGACGTCCTCCCGGCCGTCCCCGCCGACCGCGGCCTGACCGCCGCCGAAGACCTCGACGGCCTTCGTCCCGCGCTGGGTGAGGTCCTTCGCCGCGCCCTGCAGCAGCATCCGGGCCAGGCCCTCCCCGCGGAAGGCCGGCTCGATCCATCCCGTGGTCAGCAGGACGGCGTCCCCCGAGACCGGGGAGGTCGGGAACTGCGTCGAGGCCGGCACGTACTCCGGCGGTGCGTACATGACGAACCCGACGGCCTGGTCGTCGACGTAGACGAGGCGGCCGCACGGGCCCCACTGCAGGAGGACGGTGGAGATCCACGCCTCCTTCTCGAAGTCCGGGTACCCCGCCTCGGCCGCGCGCTGCGCCGCCGTCGCGTCCAGCTCCCAGAAGACGCACTGCCGCGACTGCTTGGGCAGGTCGGCGACGGTGTCGAGCGTCAACGGCGCCATTCGACGACCCACCGGGGCTGCCTCCCGTCCCGATCGAGGTTCCTACGAGGCGTTCACGTTTCGCCGGTGCGGCCGACGCGTCCGGAGTGGCAGGCTCGTGGTGAGCTCCCCACCGGGAGTGACCATCTCACAGTGCCGTCACGTAGAGCCACAGGAGGCCGCCATGAGCCAGTACCCGCCACCCTCGAGTCCCGGGGACGCGCACCCCGCGTCCGCCGCGGCCGGGGCCGGGGCGGCTGCTGGTAGCCGGCTGGACCGCTGGGTGGGCACCTACGCCCAGCGCACGTCCTCGATGACCGCCTCGGAGATCCGGGCCCTGTTCGCCGTCGCGAACCGGCCCGAAGTCGTCTCGCTGGCCGGCGGGATGCCGTACCTGCCCGCACTGCCCCTGGACGCCATCGCCGACCTGACGGCCCGGTTGGTCGCCGAGAAGGGTGCCAAGGCCCTGCAGTACGGCTCCGGGCAGGGCGAGGAGGTGCTGCGCGAGCAGATCGTCGAGGTCATGCGCCCCCAGGGCATCACCGCCCACCCGGACGACGTCGTCGTGACGACCGGCTCTCAGCAGGCCCTCGACCTGGTCTCGCGCATCTTCCTCGACCCCGGCGACGTCGTCCTGGCCGAGGCCCCCAGCTACGTGGGCGCGCTCGGGGTCTTCAAGAGCTACCAGGCGCAGGTCGAGCACGTCCCGCTCGACCACGACGGGCTGCAACCGGCCGCCCTCGAGGAGACCCTGGTCCGGCTGCGGGCCGCGGGCAAGCGCGTGAAGTTCCTCTACTGCGTGCCCAACCACCACAACCCGGCGGGCGTGACCCTGTCCCTGGAGCGCCGCCGCGAGGTGGTGGCCATCGCCCAGCGGCACGACCTGCTCGTCCTGGAGGACGACCCCTACGCCCTCCTCGGCTTCGACGGGGACCCGCTGCCGGCGATGCGGTCCCTGGACGCCGACCACGTCATCCACCTCGGCTCCTTCTCCAAGACCTTCGCGCCCGGGTACCGCGTCGGCTGGGCCGTCGCCCCGCACGCCGTCCGGGACAAGCTCGTCCTCGCCTCGGAGTCGGCCATCCTGTGCCCGACCTCCTTCGGCCAGTTCGCCATCGCCGAGTACCTGTCGACGTACGACTGGAAGGGCCAGGTCAAGGTCTTCCGCGAGCTGTACCGGGAGCGGCGGGACGCCATGCTCGCGGCGCTGGCCGCGCACCTGCCGCAGACCACGTGGACCCACCCCGGGGGCGGGTTCTACGTGTGGGTGACGCTGCCCGACGGCCTGGACGCCAAGGCGATGCTCCCCCGAGCGGTCACCGGCCGCGTCGCGTACGTCCCGGGCGGGGCCTTCTACGCCGACGGGACGGGCGGGCAGTCGCTGCGACTGTCCTACTGCTTCCCCACCGCCGAGCGGATCACCGAAGGCGTGCGCCGGCTGGCCGGTGTCGTGCGGGACGAGCTGGACGTCGTCCAGCTGTTCGGCTCCCCCGCGAACTCCCGCGCCGGACGTCCCGGCGTCGACAACCCCGGACCGGAGCTGGCATGAGCGACCACCCCGAACCCACGACCGTCACCGTCCTCGCCGGCGGACTCTCCCACGAACGCGACGTCTCGCTGCGGTCGGGGCGCCGGGTCGCCGAGGCCCTGCGCACCTCCGGGTTCGACGTGGACGTCCTCGACGCCGACGCCCACCTGCTGCCCCGGTTGGCCGCCGACCGCCCGGACGTGGTGTGGCCGGTGCTGCACGGCGCGATCGGGGAGGACGGGGCCCTGCGGGACGTCCTGGAGGTCCTGGGACTGCCGTACGTGGGCTCCCGGCCGGCGGCGTGCCGGCTGGCCTGGGACAAGCCCATCGCCCAGTCCCTCGTGGCGGCGGCCGGGATCTCCGTCCCAGCGTCGATCGCGCTGCCGCAGGCGACCTTCCGCGACCTCGGGGCGCAGCCGGTCCTCGCCGCGGCGGCCGACTGGGCCGGGTTCCCGCTCGTCGTGAAGCCCAGCCGCGGCGGCTCCGCGCTGGGGGTCGCCGTCGTCGGCGAGACGCGCGACCTCGCCCGGGCCGTCGTCGACGCCTTCGCCTACGGCGACACGGCCCTCGTGCAGCAGTTCGTGCCCGGGACGGAGGTGGCGGTCTCGGTCGTGGAGACCGGCGGCACGGTGCAGGTGCTGCCCGCCGTCGAGATCGTCGCCGACGGCGGGTCCTACGACTACGCGGCCCGCTACACCGCCGGTGCGACCGAGTTCTTCGCCCCGGCCCGGCTGCCCGACGACGTGGCCGAGCGGGTGGCGAAAGCGGCGCGCGGGGTGCACGAGGCGCTCGGGCTGCGGCACCTGTCCCGCGTCGACTTCATCGTCACCGACGCGGGGGACCCGGTCTTCCTGGAGGCCAACGCGGCCCCCGGGATGACCGAGACGTCCCTGCTCCCCCAGGCCGCCGAGGCGGCCGGGATCGCTCTCGACGTCCTGTACCGCGGGATCGTCGAGAGCGTCCTGGGCTGACTCAGCCCGGCTGGTTCGTCGCGCCGAGGAGGGCAAGGATCCGGTCCAGGTCCTCCTCGCCGGCGAAGTCCACGGTCAGCCGGCCCCGGGTGCGACCCATCGAGATCTTCACGCGGGTGTCGAGCCGGTCGGCGAGCATCGTGGCCCGCGCGTCCAGCCCCGGCTGCGGCTCGGCCGCGGCGCGCCGGCGCGGGGTGTGGTCGGCGTCGCCGAGGGCGATCATCTCCTCGACGGCGCGGACCGACAGCCCTTCGGCCACGACGCGCTGCGCGAGCCGCTCCATGGCCGCACCGTCCTCCAGGGACAGCAGCGCCCGGGCGTGCCCCGCGCTGATGACCCCGGCGGCGACGCGACGCTGCACGAGCGGTGGCAGCTTCATGAGGCGCAGGGTGTTGCTGATCTGCGGCCGCGACCGGCCGATGCGGGACGCCAGCTCCTCGTGCGTGCAGCCGAAGTCCTCCAAGAGCTGCTGGTAGGCCGCCGCCTCCTCGAGCGGGTTCAGCTGACTGCGGTGCAGGTTCTCCAGCAGCGCGTCGCGCAGCAGGTCGTCGTCGGCGGTGTCCCGGACGATCGCGGGGATCGTGTCCAGACCGGCTTCCGTGGAGGCCCGCCACCGCCGCTCCCCCATGACGAGCTCGTAGCGCGCGCCGCCGTCCTCGGCGGCCGCGATCGGGCGGACCACGATGGGCTGCAGCACCCCGATCTCGCGGATCGAGTGGACCAGCTCGGCCAGGTCGTCCTCGTCGAACACCGTCCGCGGCTGGCGCGGGTTCGGCGTGATCGAGGTGACCGGGATCTCCGCGAAGCGGGCACCCGGGACGTCGACGAGGTCGTCCACCGTCGACCCCTGAGGGGTCTCTGACGGGGCGGCAGGACCTCCGGCGTTCTCCGGGTCCCTGGGCGTCTCGGAGACCCCCTCAGGAGCCTCCTGGGGCGTCTCGTCGGTGGTGACGACGCTGAGGTCAGCGGGGTGACCGTCGTGGACGTCCTCCTCCTCGACCGGCAGCGGACGCTGGTCGAAGAACAGATCGACCGGGCGGCTCGCCGGACGCATGGCCGGGGGGACCGAGGTGGTCGCCGAACCGGGCCGGTTCGCCGTGGTGGTCGCCCCTCCGCTGGGGATCAGGGCACCCAGACCACGTCCGAGACCCCGTCGCTTGTCGCTCACGCTCCACCCTCCTTCGACGCGCTCCCGCGCCGTGTCGCCAGGCCGTCCGTCCACCGAGCCCACGGATCCGGCGCCGCGGGCGGTGCGCCCACGTCAGGATCCCCCTCGGGTTGCGCGTCCTCGTGGACGCCACGCTGAGCCATCTCGCGCGCCGCTTCCAGGTACGCGAGGGCCCCGGAGGACAGCGGGTCGTAGGCCATGACCGTCTGGCCGTGGCTCGGTGCCTCCGAGATGCGCACCGACCGGGGGACCAGGGACCGCAGGACCTGCTCGCCGAAGTGGTGGCGGACCTCCTCCACGACCTGCGCCGCGAGGCGCGTCCGGCCGTCGTACATGGTCAGCAGGATCGTCGTGACCGCGAGGTCCGGGTTCAGGTGCTCCTGGATGAGCTCGATGTTGGCCAGCAGCTGGCTCAACCCCTCCAGGGCGTAGTACTCGCACTGGATGGGGATGAGGACTTCGGGTGCCGCGACGAAGGCGTTGATGGTCAACAGGCCCAGGCTGGGCGGGCAGTCGATGAGGACGTAGTCCACGCGACGCTCCCCGGCCTGCTTCAGCGCCTTGAAGTACTTGGCCACCGCGCGCTGCAAGCGGGACTCCCGCGCGACCATCGAGACCAGCTCGATCTCCGCGCCGGCGAGGTCCACCGTCGCCGGGGCGCACCAGAGGTCCGGCGCCTCCTCGCACTTCTGGACGACGTCCTCCAGCGGTTTGCCCTCGACGAGCACCTCGTACATCCCCGCGACGCCCGAGTGGTGGTCGATGCCCAGGGCAGTCGACGCGTTCCCCTGCGGGTCCAGGTCGAGGACGAGGACCTTGAGCCCAGCCGCTGACAACGCCGACGCCAGGTTGACGGCTGTCGTCGTCTTCCCGACGCCACCCTTCTGGTTGGCGATCGTCATGATGCGCGTCTGGGTCGGACGCGGGAAGCGCTCGTTGACCCGCACCGCGGGTGTTTCACGTGGAACGGGGGCCTGCGCCTCGTCCTCGTCGGAGAACAGGTCATCCGGGAACTCGGGCGTGGAGTCCCGTGAAACGTCTCTCAACGGCAGGACCGGAGCGAGCGTTTCACGTGGAACATCTGCTTTGTTCGTGGCGACGGGCTCCGCGACGGGCTCCGCGACGGGCTCCGCGACGGGCTCCGCGACGGGCTCCGCGACGGGCTCCGCGACGGGCTCCGCGACCGGCTCCGCGACCGGCTCCGCGACCGGCTCCGCGACCGGCTCCGCGACCGGCTCCGCGACGACGGTTTCACGTGGAACGATGACGTCAACCTCGGTCACCGTTTCACGTGGAACATCAACGGCCGACTCGGCCTCTGTTTCACGTGGAACCTTGGTGGAGTGGGTCGAGAGCCACCCCAGCTGTCCGTGGTCCCTCGAGGTCGAGCGACCGAACCAGCCCAGCTGTGTCACGCTTCGTTCCCTTTCCATCGATCAACGACGCCGACTGCGCGGCGGACGGCGCTTGAGAGCGGCGGGTGCCGCAGCCGAACGCAGAGCACCGTGCCCACGGGCGACTCGGACCACCGTCGTCCCTGACTCCTCGTCCGGACCGACCCGGAGCACCTCGGGGGCCTCGGTGATGCCCATCGCCTGCAGTGTCTCCGCTGCGGCGGCGATCTCGTCGGAGGCGCTCCGCCCCTTGATAGCGATGAGGTGACCTCCGGTCACCACGAGCGGCAGCGCCCAGCCGTAGAGCGTCGCCAGGGGTGCTACAGCCCGAGCCGTGACCACGGAGGCGGAGAACTCCCCCCGCACGTCCTCGGCGCGTCCGCGCGCGACGGCGACCTGGTCTCGGAGGTCCAGTTCGGTGATGGCTTCGCGGAGGAACGTGTAGCGACGTTCCAGCGGTTCGACGAGCCGCACCTGGACGTCGGGACGTGCGAGAGCCAGGGGGATCCCCGGGAGGCCGGCACCCGAGCCGATGTCGATGACCGAGGCCCCCTTCTCGATGACCTCACCGAGGTAGGCGCAGTTCAGCACGTGACGGTCCCAGAGTCGCGGCACCTCCCGCGGACCGATCAATCCCCGCTCGACGCCAGCACTGGCGAGCAGGTCGCGGTAGGCCTCCGCCTTGGCCGCGCGATCCCCGAACACGCGGGTGATCTCTTCGAGAGGGACCTCTGCAGGGTCCCCGGGAACGACGAAGGGCGGTGGTGTTTCACGTGGAACACCACCGCCCTCAGGCACTTCATCCGACACGCGGCCAGCCTATCGGCCGGGTGCAGGAGTCAACTCACTCGTTCTCGGCCTGTGCACCCTCGTCGTCGGAGACGGCGGCCGTCGGCAGGACGACCACGCGGCGCTTGGGTTCCTCACCCTCGGACTCGCTGCCCAGACCGGCGGCGGCCACCGCATCGTGGACGACCTTGCGCTCGAAGGCCGGCATCGGGTCGAGGCGTTCCGCGGTACCGCTCGCCTTGACGCGCGCGACGACCTCATTGGCGAGACGGACGAGCGAGCCGCGCTTGGTCGAGCGGTGCCCAGCGACGTCCAGCATCAGACGCGTCCGGTCACCGGTTTGCGCCTGCACGGCCAGCCGCGTCAGCTCCTGGAGGGCCTCGAGGACTTCTCCGCCGGGCCCGACCAGGCGCGACAGGGCGGGGGTGCCCGCCTCGTCGGCGACGATCGCGACCGACGCGCGGCCGTTCTCGATGTCGATGTCGATGTCGCCGTCGAGGTCGATGATGTCGAGGAGTTCCTCGAGGTAGTCGGCGGCGATGTCGCCCTCCTCCTCGAGGCGGCTCTTCGCGGAGCCCTTGCGGCGGGGCTCCTCCGCGGGCGCGGCGTCGGCGGTCTCGTCCACCGGGGTCGACTCGACCGTTTCCGTCGTGTCGTTCACACGTCCTCCTGGCTGGTGTGGCTGTGGAGCTGGTCTGGTGGTCAGCGGTTCGGGCCCTGGCTCGACCGCGAGCCTCCCGGACGGCGCTGTTCGCGGCTGTTGCCGCGCTTGGGCTGCTGACGCTGACGACGCGCCGGTGCCGTGGTGGTGTGCTCAGCGGTGGTCGTGCTGCCCGCGGCGGGGTCGGTGCTGAGCACCTGGCCACGACGGGCCGCCCGGCGAGCGCGGCGCTCCTCCAGCTCCTTCTCGGCCAGGGAGCCCGGGTTGGGCATGCGGCGGATGACGAAGAACTGCTGCCCCATCGACCACACGTTCGTCGTGAGCCAGTAGAGGAGGACACCGATCGGGAAGTTGACGCCGGAGACGGCGAAGATGATCGGCAGCACGTAGAGCATCAGCTTCTGCTGCTGCGCGAAGGGGTTGCCCTCCATCGAGGCCGACGAGGTGTTCTTGGCCATCAGCTGCTTCTGCGTGATGAACTGCGACGCAGACATGAGAACGATCATCACTGCGGTCAGGACGATGGCGTTCCAGTTGCCCGAGCTCCACGACTTCATGAAGACGTCGGACAGCTGCGCACCGAAGATCGTGGCCTTGTCGGCCTGGTCGACCAGCGTCTGGTCCAGCGGCCCGATGGTCTTGCCCTGACCGATGCCGTTCAGCGTGTGGAACAGGGCGATGAAGATCGGCGACTGGAGCAGGATCGGCAGGCAGCTGGCCATCGGGTTCGTCCCCGAGGACCGGTAGAGGGCCATCATCTCCTGCTGCATGGCCTGACGGCTCGCAGGATCGTTCTTGCCCTTGTACTTGGCCTGGATCTTGCGCATCTCCGGCTGGATGACCTGCATCCCGCGCATGGCCTTGATCTGCTTGACGAACAGCGGGATCAGCAGGATGCGGATCACGACCACAAGGCCGACGATCGACAGGGACCAGGCGGCGCCGCCGGCCGGGTTGAACCCGAGCAGCGTGAACAGGTCGTGGAACCGCACCATGATCCACGCGACCACCCACTGGATCGGATGGAGCAGGGAGTAGAAGAAGTCGATCATCGGGCGGTTTGTCCTCTCACAGGGTTCGGGCTCACGGGGCCTTCACCCGCGAGTGGCCCTTCGGCGGAACGGGGTCCACCCCACCAGGGTTCCACGGGTGGCAGCGGAGCAGGCGCCGGACGGTCAACCAGGTGCCGACGACCGCCCCGCGGGTGCGCAGCGCCTCCACGGCGTACGCGGAGCAGGAGGGGTAGAAGCGGCAGGTGGGGCCCAGGACGGGCGACACGAGCAGCTGGTAGGCCCGCACGAGCAGGACCAGGAGCAGAGCCGGCCAGCGCAGCGGGTGCCACCACCTGCGTCCGGTCACGGGTTCTGGGCTCCCAGACCCAGGCGACGCAGCCCACGGTCGACGTCGACCGCCAGCTCCGCGGACGTCGCACCGCCCGCGGACGGGAGCGCCCGCACGACGAGCAGCCCCCCCGTGGCCGGCAGGACCGGCAGACGGGCCGAGGCCAGGTGCCGCAACCGCCGTTGCGTGCGGTGCCGGACGACCGAGCCGCCGACCGCCTTGGACACGACGAAGCCCACCCGCGTGGGGTGGGCTGCGTCGGTGGCCGCCCAGTGCAGGACCAGGCGGTGGGTCCCCGCGCGCCGACCGTTCCTCAGAGCGACCGTGAAGTCGTCCCGATGGCGAAGGCGGTGCTCCGCAGCAAGCACGCGGGGGTGGTGGGGGAGGTCAGGCGGAGATCGCCGCGCGGCCCTTGGCGCGACGCGCCGAGAGGATGGCGCGGCCGGCGCGGGTGCGCATGCGCAGACGGAAGCCGTGCACCTTGGCGCGACGACGGTTGTTCGGCTGGAAAGTGCGCTTGCTCACGGCGTTGCTCCTGGGACTCGTGCGGGCGGGGCCCCGCCGGGATGCCGACGCGGATCGCTGAGCGAGAAGCACTGAGCGAACCGGCGGCGGTGCGGAGCACAATCCCCAGCAGAGTACGGGGCGTTGCGCGCCCGGGTCAAAGCGCGCGGGGACGACTCGCGGCCCGTCGTCCACAGGGTGCTCGCGGAGACCGTCCGGGTGATGCCGGGAAGGTACCGTTCCTCCTCAGGTCCGGCGGGCACGACCCGCCGGGCGAGGTCCTCGACGGGCCGGGCCCGACGCCACCCGGAGGGGGTGGGGGAGGTCACGGCGCGGTCGGGACGTCCAGCGGGCGGCGACGGGGGAGACGGCACTTGAACGGTGGCCGTCGACGTTGTTACCGTCCGCCTCGACGTGCCGACGCCCGCATCCCGATCGAGGTGCCTGCGGCGGGCCGTTCGTCGCACCCCGCCGTCATGCACAGTTGTGGACAGGGGTGTGGACGAGCACCCGTCGAACGGATCCGGTACGACGGGAGAGGGCTCGAGTGGAGACCGACGGAGGGGACTTCCCCAGCGTCTGGGAGCGCGCGGTCGCGCAGCTGGACGACGGAGGGATCACTCCTCACCAGCGCGCCTTCGTCCGCCTCACCCGCCCCCTGGGGCTGCTCGACGGGACGGCGCTGCTGGCCGTGCCGAACGACCTCACCAAGGAGGTCATCGAGCAGAAGGTCCGCGAACCGCTGATCCGGGCGCTGTCCGACGCCTACGGCTCGGCCATCCGGCTCGCCGTGACGGTGGACCCGTCCATCGGTCAGGTGCTGACCCCCGAGCGCACGGGGGAGCGGTCCGGGACCGACGGGGTCCCGAGCGTCGAACGCGAACGCGTCGCGGCGGCCACGTCGCTGGACGCCGAGGCCACGGTCCCCGCGCAGGACGACCGGCGTGCCGGGTACGCCCACCAGCTCGACGAGGAGTCGCCGCTGGACGACTCCGACCCCGACCTGCTGTTCACCGGGTACAAGGTGGACCGCGGCGCGGGGACGGGCCGGCAGGCCCCCCGCGGCCGTTCCACCGCCAAGGTCGAGAACTCGCGGCTGAACCCGAAGTACATCTTCGAGTCCTTCGTCATCGGGGCCAGCAACCGCTTCGCGCACGCCGCGGCGGTCGCCGTCGCCGAGGCCCCCGCCAAGGCCTACAACCCGTTGTTCATCTACGGCGAGTCCGGCCTGGGCAAGACCCACCTGCTGCACGCCATCGGGCACTACGCCCAGAACCTCTACCCCGGCGTGCAGGTGCGGTACGTGAACTCCGAGGAGTTCACCAACGACTTCATCAACTCCATCCGCGACGACAAGGCCCAGGCGTTCCAGCGCCGGCACCGCGACGTCGACGTCCTCCTGATCGACGACATCCAGTTCCTGTCGAACAAGGTCCAGACGCAGGAGGAGTTCTTCCACACCTTCAACACGCTGCACAACGCCAGCAAGCAGGTCGTCATCACCTCCGACCTGCCGCCGAAGCAGCTGTCGGGCTTCGAGGAGCGCATGCGCAGCCGCTTCGAGTGGGGTCTGATCACCGACGTCCAGCCCCCGGACCTCGAGACCCGCATCGCCATCCTGCGCAAGAAGGCCATCGGGGAGCGGCTGGAGGTCCCGGACGACGTCAACGAGTACATCGCCTCGAAGATCTCCTCGAACATCCGCGAGCTCGAGGGCGCCCTCATCCGCGTCACGGCGTTCGCCAGCCTGAACCGGCAGCCGGTCGACATGAGCCTGGCCGAGATCGTGCTGCACGACCTGATCCCCAACGACGAGACGCCGGAGATCACGGCGTCGGCGATCATGGGGCAGACGGCGTCGTACTTCAGCGTCACGCTCGAGGACCTGTGCGGGACGTCGCGCTCGCGCACCCTCGTCACGGCCCGCCAGATCGCCATGTACCTGTGCCGCGAGCTGACCGAGCTGTCGCTGCCGAAGATCGGCCAGCACTTCGGCGGCCGCGACCACACGACCGTCATGCACGCCGAGCGCAAGATCAAGCAGCAGATGGCCGAGCGGCGCAGCACCTACAACCAGGTCACCGAGCTGACCAACCGCATCAAGAAGCAGGCCGGGGCCTGACCCCCGCTGACGTCAGCCCGCTGACGTCAGCCCGGCGGTGAAAGCCCGCAGGTCCGCCGGCAGCGGGTCGGGGGCCTGCGACGAGGCGACGTGGTCGCCGGAGAAGACCGCCCCGGCCGTCGGGACGCCGGAGGCCGGTCGCGGCCCGGAGGCGTCCTGCGGCTCCTGATGGAGCCGGGCCGAGGTCTCGGCCGGTCGACGTCAGCCACGTCGCGCTGACGTCGGCGAGCACCGCTGAGGGGTCCCATGGGGCTCTGGCGCCCCCGGGCCAGCAGTCCGGCCGGTGAGTCCACGAGGGCGTGGGCCAGGGTCTGCGGGCGCGTCCCCTGCACGACGGCGTACCCCTGCCGCTCCGGCCGCTGGGCGGCTCGGGCCGCCGCGACAGTCCTCTCCTGGTCGGGCAGACCGGCCGGCGGCTCCGGTGAGCGCCGGTCGGGGGTGGCCACGAGCGCGTCGACGTGCACCCCGAGCGTCCGTACCGGGACGACGCGGCCCACCTCGGGCGAGACGAGGGACCGGACGACGGCGACCGGGCCCGCGCGGTGCGTCGCGCGTCCTCGCCGGCGCCCCGCAACGGCCCCCTGGCGGCGAACCCCGGCAGCGCGGCGTCCTGCGGGCCGCTCAGGGGCTCCAGCAGGTCGGGGGAGGGCACGTCGAGGAAGTCCGGCACGGTGCTGTGCCACCCGGTCGCGCACGTCCCCGACCCTCATCCACAGGTCACCGACCACGTCCTGCGCGGTGGGTCCAGCCTGCACCGAGAGGCTGTCCACAGTTGTCCACACCCTGGGGACAGAGGTGTGGACATCTGCGTCCCCAGCGGTGGACAAGAGGGTGGACAACCCGTGGACGCCGTGCGGACCGCCTGGGGACAGCGGTGGACCGCCGCGACCGTCCGCCGGGGCCTGTGGACGGAGCAGCCTGTGGATCCACGGGTCGTCCACACCGCCGAACTAGGGTGGATCGGGCTCTGACCTGCGACGACGCCCGTTCGTCCACAGGCTCCACAAGGGCTACTACTACGACTGATCCCTCTACGCTGATGCCCGTCAGCCCACGTCCAGTGTGGACTGGTGCTGGGGACGGAGGCCCTGGAGGGGGAGTGGAGCCACGGGCCCGCTGCCCGTTCGAACAAGCTGTGGCGCTGCCGCCCCACCCCTGGTCACGCACCGTGACCGCCGGCTGGGATGCCTTCTAGAAGAGGTTGGCGGGGCGGTGGAGGCCCGTTCACGTCCGTCCGGGCTCTCCACTACTGTCGAAGCCGCCCCTCGACCACGCGGGTGGACGACCGGCCCCGAGGACCGGTCCGGGGCTGGACGCGCAGGACGACAGGAAGGCGGTGCCTGGTGGAGTTGCAGGTCGAGCGCGACGTGCTGGCCGACGCCGTGGCGTGGGCGGCCCGGGCGCTGCCTTCGCGGCCGCCGGTGCCGGTGCTCGCGGGTGTCCTCCTCGAGGCCACCGACGAGGGCTCGCTGAAGCTGTCCACCTTCGACTACGAGGTCTCCGCCCGCGTCGAGCTGCCCGCCGACGTGCGCACCGCGGGTCGCGTCCTCGTCTCCGGCCGGCTGCTGGCCGACATCTCCCGGAGCCTGCCCAACCGCCCGGTCACCCTGACGACCGAGGGCTCCAAGGTCGTCGTCACCTGCGGGGCCAGCCGCTTCACGCTGCTGACCATGTCGGTCGACGAGTACCCGGCGCTCCCGCAGCTGCCCGAGGGCTCCGGACGGATCCCCGGCGCGGAGTTCACCGAGGCCGTCGCCCAGGTCACGATCGCGGCGAGCCGCGACGAGACCCTGCCGATCCTCACCGGCGTGCGCATGGAGATCGAGGGCGACAAGCTGACGCTCCTGGCCACCGACCGGTACCGCCTCGCGGTCCGTGAGCTGCGCTGGAACCCCAGCACCCCCGACCTGTCGGCCGTCGCCCTCGTCCGCGCCCGCACGCTGTCCGACGTCGCCCGCTCGCTCGGTTCCTCCAGCGACCTGACGCTCGCGCTCGCGGACGGCAAGAGCGACCTCATCGGCTTCCAGGCCGGCGGCCGGTACTCGACCTCGCTGCTGGTCGACGGGGAGTACCCCAAGGTGCGGGCGCTGTTCCCGGCCGAGTCCCCCACGCACGCGGTGGTCTCGACCGCGGCCCTGACCGAGGCGGTCAAGCGCGTCGCCCTCGTCGCCGAGCGCAACACCCCCGTCCGCTTGCGGTTCGAGGACGGCGTGCTGTCCTTGGAGGCGGGTCAGGGTGAGGACGCTCAGGCGACCGAGGCCCTCGAGACCACGCTCGTCGGTGAATCCATCGCCATCGCCTTCAACCCGCAGTTCCTGCTGGACGGTCTCGGTGCGCTCGCCGCGCCGTTCGCCCGGCTCTCGTTCACCCAGGCGACGCGTCCGGCGGTCCTCACGGGCCAGCAGGACCTGGACGGGGACGACGACGACAGCTACCGGTACCTCCTGATGCCGGTCCGCCTCGCCGGCTGAGCCGGCACCACCAACTGCCCGGTCCCCGCGGCCGGGCGCGAGAAGGGAAGCGTCTGGCCATGCACATCGGTCTCGTCGGTCTCGGCAAGATGGGCGGGAACATGCGCACCCGCCTGCGCGACAAGGGCATCGAGGTCACGGGGTACGACCCCAACCCCGACGTCACCGACGTCCCCAGCCTGGCGGCGCTGGTCGAGGCCCTGCCCTCGCCGCGGGTCGTCTGGGTGATGGTGCCCTCGGGCAAGATCACCCGGGACACCGTCGCGAACCTGGCGCCGCTGCTCAAGGACGGCGACCTGGTCATCGACGGCGGCAACTCCAAGTGGACCGACGACGAGGTCAACGCGGCCCTGCTCGCCGAGCGCGGCACCGGCTACCTCGACTGCGGCGTCTCCGGCGGGGTCTGGGGCAAGGACAACGGCTACGGCCTCATGGCCGGCGGGGCCAAGGCCCACGTCGAGCTCGCGATGCCCATCTTCGACGCGCTGCGTCCCGAGGGCCCCCGCGAGGAGGGCTTCGTGCACGCCGGCGGCGTCGGCGCGGGGCACTACTCGAAGATGGTCCACAACGGCATCGAGTACGGCCTGATGCACGCCTACGCCGAGGGCTACGAGCTCCTCGAGGCGAAGGGGATCATCCACGACGTCCCCGCCGTCTTCAAGGCGTGGACCCGCGGCACGGTCGTGCGCTCCTGGCTGCTGGACCTCATGGTCCGGGCCCTGGAGGAGGACCCCAAGCTGGACAACATCAAGGGCTACGCCCAGGACTCCGGCGAGGGCCGGTGGACCCTGGAGCAGGCCATCGAGAACGCCGTCCCGATGCCGGTGCTCGCCGCGGCGCTGTTCGCCCGGTTCGCCTCGCGCCAGGAGGACTCCCCCTCGATCAAGGCCGTCGCCGCGCTGCGCAACCAGTTCGGCGGTCACGCCGTCGCCCACGCCGGGCCCACCTCCGGCACGGGCTCGACCCACGACTGACCTGACGGACTGAGCCCAGGACCGGCCCGGCGTGCACGTCGCGCACCTCTCCCTCGTCGACTACCGCTCCTACCCGAGCCTGGAGCTCGACCTGCGTCCGGGGACGACGACCTTCGTCGGCCTCAACGGGCAGGGCAAGACGAACCTCGTCGAGGCCATCGGGTACGTCGCGACGCTGGGCAGCCACCGGGTCTCCGGTGACGCCCCGCTCGTGCGGCAGGGGGCTCCGCGCGCCGTCGTGCGGGCGGAGCTGGTGCGCGGCGGGCGCCGGGCGCTCGTCGAGCTCGAGATCACCCCGGGCAGGGCCAACCGGGCGCGGCTGAACTCCAACCCGGTGCGCCGCACGCGCGACGTCCTCGGCGTGCTGCGCACGGTCCTGTTCGCCCCGGAGGACCTCGCCCTCGTCAAGGGCGACCCGACCGAGCGGCGCCGGTACCTCGATGAGCTGCTCGTGACCCGCTGGCCGCGCGTGGCCGGGGTCCGCGCCGACTACGACCGGATCCTGCGCCAGCGCGGGGCCCTGCTGAAGTCCGCCGGCGGCGCGATGCGCTCGGGCCGGGCCGACACCCACACCCTCGACGTGTGGGACGAGCACCTCGCCGCGACCGGCGCCGAGCTGCTGTCGGCCCGCCTGGCGCTGCTGGCCGACCTGCGCGAGCCGGCGGGGGAGGCCTACCGGTCGGTGAGCAAGGGGCAGGGCGACCTCGAGCTCGGCTACCGCTCGTCGCTGCCGCTGCTGGCCGAGGGGGTGGCGACCACCCCGGGCGGGGCCACCCCGAGCCCGGAGGAGCTGCGGCAGGGGCTGCTGGCCTCGATGGCCGAGCAGCGCAAGAACGAGCTCGACCGCGGGGTGTGCCTCGTCGGCCCGCACCGCGACGACCTCGTCCTGACCCTGGGTGGGATGCCCGCCAAGGGGTACGCCAGCCACGGCGAGAGCTGGTCGGTGGCCCTGGGGCTGCGCCTCGCCAGCTACCGGCTGCTGCTGGAGGACGACGTGATGGACGACCCGGGTGGTCCCGTCCTCGTCCTCGACGACGTCTTCGCCGAGCTCGACGCCGGGCGGCGCGAGCGGTTGTCGGAGGTCGTGGCGGACGCCGAGCAGGTCCTCGTCACCGCCGCCGTCCCGGAGGACGTCCCCGCCGCCCTGCGCGGGGAGCGGGCCGACCGCGTGCACGTCAGCACCGGGGTCGCCGTCCGCGAGGACGGCGGTGACTGAGCAGCCGGGCGAGGGGGCCGGGCCCGGGGACCGCGAGGACGACGCGGACCGGGACGAGCAGGCGCCCGAGGGCGCCGACCTGGCCCGCACGGCGCTCGGCCGGGCCCGCGCCGCGGCCGCCCGCAAGGGACTGCGGCCCGGGCAGGCCCCGCCCGGCAGGAGGTTCGGGGACGACCGGCGCCCGGAGGGACCCCGCCGGGGTGACCCCTCCGCCCGCTCCGGCGCCTGGCCCGACGCCCGGGACCCGCAGAGCCTCGACGCCACCCTGGGCCGCTTCGTCGGTGAGCGCGGGTGGCAGGAACCCGTGGCGGTGGGCGGGGCCTTCGGCCGCTGGGACGCCGTCGTCGGCGCCGAGCTCGCCGGGCACTGCACCCCCGAGTCGCTCAAGGACGGCACGCTCGTCGTGCGGGCGGAGTCGACCGCGTGGGCGACGCAGGTCCGCCTGCTGACGAGCCACCTGGTGCGCCGGCTGGACGAGGAGCTGGGCCACGGGGTCGTGACGAAGGTCGTGGTGCGCGGCCCGCAGAGCCCGTCGTGGCGCAAGGGCGGCCGCTCGGCACCGGGCGGGCGGGGACCGCGCGACACCTACGGCTGATCCGTGGGCCATGCTCGGCCCTCCCGTCGCCCGACCCCCCGGTACGTGGTCCCCCACGTCCACGGGGGTCGAACGCCTCAGGAGCCGCGCCAGGGCGCGCGCAGCGTGAGGAAGCCTGCCAGTCGGGGTAGACTGTGGAGGAATCCGGCGGTCGACACGGGCCCTCCTCGGAGAACCGGCGCACTGGGCCCTCCCGCCCCGTCGCCGCCCGCGCCGACCGCCTCGACGCGGAGGGAGCACACCCGCTCGTGCCTGACGAAGAGACGCAAGGTCCCGAGGACACCACCCCCGAGGTGAGCCCCGAGGACGCACCCTCGTTGGCCGACGCGGTCGCCCCCGACGGAGCCCCCGACCCCGAGTACGGCGCCGACGCCATCACGGTGCTCGAGGGCCTGGAGGCCGTCCGCAAGCGTCCCGGCATGTACATCGGGTCCACCGGTGAGCGCGGTCTGCACCACCTGGTCTCCGAGATCGTCGACAACTCCGTCGACGAGGCGCTCGCGGGCCACTGCGACCGGATCGACGTGACCCTGCTGGCCGACGGCGGTGTCCGGTGCGTCGACAACGGCCGCGGCATCCCGGTCGACGTCATGCCCGGTGAGGGCCGCCCGGCCGTCGAGGTCGTCCTGACCGTCCTGCACGCCGGTGGCAAGTTCGGCGGCGGCGGGTACGCGGTCTCCGGTGGTCTGCACGGCGTCGGCAGCTCGGTCGTCAACGCGCTCTCGACGCGCCTGGACGTCGAGGTCCGCCGCCAGGGCCACGTCTGGCGCCAGTCGTACGCGAACGGGGTCCCCCTCGCGCCGCTGGAGAAGGGCGAGGAGACCCACGAGACCGGGACGACCATCACGTTCTGGGCCAACGGCGACATCTTCGAGACGACCGACTACTCCTACGAGACGCTGCGCACGAGCTTCCAGCAGCGCGCCTTCCTCAACAAGGGCCTGACGCTGTCGCTGAAGGACGAGCGCGCGCACCCCGAGGACGACACCGCCGAGGTCTCGACGGACGACAAGCCGCAGCGGGAGGTGAGCTACCGCTACGACGAGGGGCTCATCGACTACGTCAAGCACATCAACGCGCAGAAGAAGAACGAGCCGCTGCACGAGACGGTCATCTCGCTGGAGGCGGAGGACAAGGAGAAGGGCATCGCGGTCGAGATCGCGATGCAGTGGACCACCGCCTACTCCGAGGCCGTGTTCACCTACGCCAACAACATCAACACCTCCGAGGGCGGCACGCACGAGGCGGGTTTCCGCACGGCGCTGACGAACCTCGTCATCGACTACGCGCGCACCGCGAAACCGGCCATCCTCAAGGAGAACGAGTCCCTCGACGGCTCCGACATCCGCGAGGGCCTGACGGCGATCATCTCGGTCAAGCTGTCCGAGCCGCAGTTCGAGGGGCAGACGAAGACGAAGCTGGGCAACACCCTGGCCCGCACGTTCGTGCAGGCGCAGGTCCGCGAGCACCTCGGGCACTGGTTCCAGGCCAACCCGAAGGAGGCCTGGACGATCGCGAAGAAGGCCCAGTCGGCCTCCATCGCGCGCCAGGCCGCCCGCAAGGCGCGCGAGGCGAGCCGCAAGTCGCTGCTGGAGCGCAACTCGCTGCCGGGCAAGCTGAAGGACTGCCAGTCCAACAACCCCGCCGAGTGCGAGGTCTTCATCGTCGAGGGCGACTCCGCGGGCGGTTCGGCCACCCGCGGCCGCGACCCGCGCACCCAGGCGATCCTGCCGATCCGCGGGAAGATCCTGAACGTCGAGAAGGCCCGGCTGGACCGCGCCCTGGGCAACCAGGAGGTCCAGGCCCTCATCACCGCGTTCGGCACCGGGATCGGCGAGGACTTCAACCTCGAGAAGCTGCGCTACCACAAGATCATCATCATGGCCGACGCGGACGTCGACGGGCAGCACATCCGGACGCTGCTGCTGACGCTGCTGTTCCGGTACATGAGCCCCCTCGTCGAGAACGGGCACGTGTACCTCGCGCAGCCGCCGCTGTACCGCATCAAGTGGCTGGGGGGCATGGAGAACCACGAGTTCGCCTACTCCGACCGCGAACGCGACGCGCTCATCGAGGCGGGCCTGGCCGCGGGCAAGAAGCTGCCCAAGGAAGGCCGGACCCAGCGCTACAAGGGGCTGGGCGAGATGAACTGGGACGAGTTGTCCGAGACGACGATGGACCGGACGCACCGCACGCTGCTGCAGGTGACCCTGGAGGACGCCGCGGCGGCCGACGCCGTGTTCTCGATCCTCATGGGCGAGGACGTGGAGTCGCGCCGCAGCTTCATCCAGCGCAACGCCCGCGACGTGAGGTTCCTCGACGTGTGATCCGGGTTTCACGTGGAACACCCGCCGAGACCTTGAGCTGAGAGGCACCACCCGTGAGCGAGAGCACCACCGAACCCCCCGCCGGCGACCGCGTCGAACAGGTCGACCTGCAGGCCGAGATGCAGCGCTCGTACCTCGACTACGCCATGAGCGTCATCGTGTCGCGCGCCCTGCCCGATGTGCGGGACGGGCTGAAGCCCGTCCACCGCCGGGTCCTGTACGCCATGTACGACGGCGGCTACCGCCCCGACCGCGGGTACTCCAAGTGCGCCCGCGTCGTCGGCGACGTCATGGGTCACTACCACCCGCACGGCGACTCCTCCATCTACGACGCCCTGGTCCGCCTGGCCCAGGACTGGTCGCTGCGCTACCCCCTGGTCGACGGGCAGGGGAACTTCGGTTCCCCCGGCAACGACCCGGCCGCTGCCCCCCGGTACACCGAGTGCCGCATGGCGCCGCTGGCCATGGAGATGGTCCGCGACATCGACGAGGAGACCGTCGACTTCTCCCCGAACTACGACGGCCACACCACCGAACCCGACGTCCTGCCCAGCCGGTTCCCCAACCTGCTCGTCAACGGCTCGGCCGGCATCGCCGTCGGCATGGCGACGAACATCCCGCCGCACAACCTGCGGGAGGTCGCCGACGGGGTGAAGTGGTTGCTGGACCACCCCGAGGCCTCCGACGAGGAGCAGCTCACCGCGATGCTGCAGCGCATCAAGGGCCCGGACTTCCCGACCGGGGCGCACATCCTCGGCCAGCGCGGGATCGTCGACGCGTACCGCACCGGCCGCGGGGCCATCACGATGCGGGCCGTCGTCACGGTCGAGGAAATCTCGAACCGGACGTGCCTCGTCGTCAGCGAGCTGCCGTACCAGGTGAACCCGGACAACCTCGCCGAGAACATCGCCAACCTGGTCCGCGACGGCCGGCTCACCGGCATCGCCGACGTCCAGGACCACACCTCCGGCAAGACCGGTCAGCGGCTGGTCATCGTCCTGCGCCGCGACGCCGTCGCGAAGGTCGTGCTGAACAACCTCTACAAGCACACCCAGCTGCAGACGAACTTCGGCGCGAACATGCTGGCCCTGGTCGACGGGGTGCCGCGCACCCTCCCGATCCACGCCTTCCTCAAGCACTGGGTCACCCACCAGCTCGACGTCATCGTCCGGCGCACCCGGTTCCGGCTGCGCAAGGCCGAGGCCGAGGCGCACATCCTGCGCGGTCTGCTCAAGGCGCTCGACGTCCTCGACGAGGTCATCGCCCTCATCCGGGCCAGCGCCACGGTCGAGTCCGCCCGCGAGGGCCTCATGGAGCTGCTGGACATCGACGAGGAGCAGGCGCGCGCCATCCTCGACATGCAGCTGCGCCGCCTGGCCGCCCTGGAGCGCCAGCGCCTCACCGACCGCTACGACACGCTCATGGCGATGATCGAGGACTTCAACGCGATCCTGGCCAGCCCCGAGCGGCAGCGCCAGATCGTCGGCGACGAGCTCGCCGAGCTCGTCGAGCGCTACGGCGACGAGCGCCAGACGCAGATCCTGCCCTTCGAGGGCGACATGACCGCCGAGGACCTCATCCCCGTCGAGGACGTCGTCGTCACCGTCACCCGCGGCGGCTACGCCAAGCGCACCCGCACCGACCTCTACCGGGCCCAGCGCCGCGGTGGCCGGGGGGTGCGGGGGGCCTCGCTGCGCGAGGACGACGTCGTGGAGCACTTCTTCACCACGACGACCCACCACTGGCTGCTGTTCTTCACCAACCTGGGCCGGGTCTACCGGGCCAAGGGGTACGAGCTGCCCGAGGGCGGCCGCGACGGCCGCGGTCAGCACGTCGCGAACCTGCTGGCCTTCCAGCCGGGGGAGCGGATCGTCGCCGTCCTCGACATCGAGGACTACGAGCAGGCGCCGTACCTGGTCCTGGCGACCCGCGGCGGCATCGTGAAGAAGACGCGGCTGGCGGAGTACGACTCCAACCGCTCCGGCGGGCTCATCGCCATCAACCTGCGCTCGCACCCGGGCCCGGACGGCGGGGAGGAGGTCGACGACGAGCTGTTCGCCGCGACACTCGTCAGCGAGGAGGAGGACCTGTTCCTCGTCTCCCGCAAGGGCATGAGCGTGCGCTTCGAGGCCACCGACGAGAACCTGCGCCCCATGGGCCGGGCCACCTCGGGCGTCACGGGGATGAAGTTCCGCGGCGACGACGAGCTGCTGGCCATGGCCGTCGCCCGCGACGACCTGTCCGTCTTCGTCGTCACCGAGCTCGGGTACGCCAAGCGCACCGCGATCGCGGAGTACCGCAAGCAGGGCCGCGGGGGTCTGGGGATCAAGGTCGCCAAGCTGAGCGAGGAGCGCGGTGACCTCGTCGGCGCGCTCACGGTCGCCGACGACGACGAGGTGCTCGTCGTCATGCAGGCCGGTCGCGTCGTCCGCTCCCGCGTCGACGAGGTGCCGGCCAAGGGCCGCGACACCATGGGCGTCACCTTCGCCAAGCCGGAGAAGAACGACCGGATCATCGCGGTCGCCCGCAACGCCGAACGCGTCATCGACGAGGAGGTGGAGGCCGAGGAGGCCTCCGAGGCGACGACCACCGGCGCCGACGACCCGATCGCGGACGTCGCCGGCGGCGGCGACGACCAGGCTGCGGCCGAAGGGGCGGACGAGGCCCCGATCGGTGGAGTCCCTGTGGAGGAACCCGGCATCGACCCTGTGGCCGGGGGGGCCGATGGCGTACCGTCGGGCGAGGCTCCGTCGGAGGAGCCTGACTCCGGAGGTGACGAGTGACCCCCGCCGAACGCGCGACAGCTTCGTCGGCAGAGGCAGCGGCCCAGGCAGCAGCCCGGGCCGCGGCGCAGCAGCCCGGCCCGTCGGCCCGGCAGCAGGCCGCCGCGGGCGCCCAGCAGGCCCGTCCGCGCAACGGCGTGGACGCCGTGCCGCGCCGGGTGCGGCTGACGCTGGCCCGTGTCGACCCCTGGTCGGTGACCAAGCTGTCGTTCCTGCTGTCGGTGGCCGTGGGCATCGCCCTCGTGGTGGCGACCTCGGTGATCTGGAGCGTCCTGGACGGCATGGGGGTCTTCACCGACCTCAACGGCCTGCTCAAGGACGTCATCGGCACCGAGGTGAAGTTCGACCTGCTCGACTACGTCGGGTTCGGGAAGGTCATCTCGCTGGCCACGGTCATCGCCGTCGTCGACGTCGTGCTGCTGACGGCGCTGTCGACCATCGTCGCCTTCCTCTACAACGTCTCCTCGGCGCTGGTCGGCGGCCTGCACGTCACGCTGTCGGACGACTGACGACGACCGCCCGGTCCGGAGCACCGGCTCCGGTCGGGTAAGGTTGGTCTCGCTGCGTGCAGCGGACGGGCCTATAGCTCAGTTGGTTAGAGCGCATCCCTGATAAGGATGAGGTCGGAGGTTCAAGTCCTCCTAGGCCCACCGGAGCCCCCGTGGACATCTGTCCACGGGGGCTTTGTCATGGAGGGGTGACCACACCCTTCCCCCGCTTCCTGCACACCGTCCTCGACGCGACCGACGCCCGCGCCCTCGCCGAGTTCTACCGCGAGCTGCTGGGCCTGCGGTACCGGCCCGGGGACGAGGGGACCGCCCCGGCGGGCTGGCTGGTCCTCACCGAGGACGACGGGACCCGCGTCCTGGCGTTCGAGCAGGTCGACGAGCTGCCGCCCAGCACCTGGCCCAGCCCGCAGGTCCCCGCCCAGGTCCACGTGGACTTCACCGTCCCCGACCGGCAGGCGCTCGCGCACCACCACGAGCGCGCGCTGCAGCTGGGTGCGCGGCACCTGCGCGACGGGAGCGAGGAGGCCGAGGAACCGATCCACGTCTACGCCGACCCCGCCGGCCACCCCTTCTGCATCTTCGTCGCGTGAAACCAGAGTGACGGGTGAATCACTCACGGTAGGGTCCAACGGTGGAAGGACGGCTGCTGGCCACGGCGGCGCACGTGCGGGCGCTCGTGGAGAGCCACACCTCCGGCGACGACGCGCGCTTCCGCGCCGCCGTCGCGGAGCTGCTCGAGGCCGCGGGCCGGCGCGGGGACCGGGTCCGGGAGGTCGAGGAGCTGCGCGGCCTGCTGGAGACCCGGCGGGCCAGCGTGCGCCCGCAGGCCCCGGCGCAGCCCACCCTGCCGGCGTCGGTGGCCCAGCCGCGCGGCGAGCTCGCCCAGGTGCTCACCGTCGCCCTGCCGCGGCTGAGCCTGGCCGACCTCGCCCTCGGCAGCGACGTCATGGCCCGGCTGCACCGGGTGCTCACCGAGCAGCGCCACGCCGAGACCCTGCGGGCCCGCGGCTTCCAGCCCCTGCGCAAGCTGCTGCTGACCGGGCAGTCCGGGACGGGCAAGTCCATGACCGCCGAGGTGCTGGCCGCCGAGCTCGCCCTGCCCGTCCTCACCGTCCGCCTCGACGTCTTCGCCGACCTGCCCGCCGAGGACGCCGTCGCCAAGCTCTCCCTCGTCTTCGACCTTCTCGCGCAGAGCCGCGGGGTGTGCCTGTTCGACGACGTCGACGCCCTCATCGACCCCGACGGCGGCGAGCGCAGCCGCACCCGGCTGCGGGACGTGCTGCGCGCCTTCACCGGTTTCCTCGACGCCGACACCTCCACCGGCGTCCTCGTCGTCACCACCAACCGGCCGCAGCTGCTCGACCGCCCCGTGCTGCGCCGCTTCGACACCGTCGTCGACTACCCGCTGCCCAGCACCGGGGTCGTGCAGGAGGTCGTGCTGCGCCGGCTGCGCGGGTTCGACCTGTCCGGCGTCGAGTGGCCCCGGGTCGCGTCCACGGCCAGCGGCCTCAGCCACGAGCAGGTGTCCGCCGCGGCGGCGCTGGCCGCCAAGCAGTCCATCCTCGACGGGGCCGCGCAGGTCGAGACCGGCGCCCTGCTGGCGGCGCTGCGCGAACGGCGTCAGATGCTGAAGATGGCCCCGTGAGCCCCGCCGGGGGAGCGGGGTGAGGACCCGCTTCGAGGTCCTCGTCGTCTGCACCGCCAACGTCAGCCGCTCGCCGATGGCGGTGGCCCTGCTGCGGCACCGGCTCACCGAGCGCTTCGGCGAGCAGGCCTCGGCCGTCCGGGTGACGTCCGCGGGCACGTCCGCCCTGGTCGGGGAGCCGGTCGACCCCGAGGTCCCCGCGGTGCTGAGCGCCGTGCTGGGCCCGGTGGCCCGCTCCGTCGCGGCGCCCGAGGCGGCCCGGCAGGTCGACACCCACCTCGTCGGCGCGGCCGACCTCGTCCTGACGATGACCCGCGAGCAGCGGGGGGCGGTCATCGGCCTGGTGCCCGCGGCCCAGCGCAAGACCTTCACCGTCGTCGAGCTCGCCCGGATCGCGCGGATGCTCGGGCAGGAGCGCCGGCTGCCGTCGAGCGCCAGCGCGGCCGCGGGGCTGAAGGCGCTGGTGGCGGCGGCACCGGCGTGGCGGGGGCCGACGGCCCCCGCGGACCCCGCCACGGACGACGTGGAGGACGTGCACCGGGCCCGGCGCGAGGTGCAGGTGAAGGCGGCCCGGCGCCTGGACGAGGCGCTGACCGCCGTCGTGGGGGTCCTCTAGCGCTCCAGGACTAGCGCTCCAGGACGACGTGCTCGGCGTCCGAGGGCGTCGTCGGCTGGTAGCCGTAGCCGTAGCCGTACTCGTACGCCGAGGAGTACTCCGACGCCCGGGTGGGGACCATCGTCAGGACGCCGCCGAGGACGCGGGCGTCGACGGCCCGCAGGCGCTCCAGCCCCCGGGCCAGGTGCTCGCGCGTCGTCCGGCCGTGCCGGACCACGACGACGGCCCCGTCGGCCTGCCGGGCCAGCACCGCCGCGTCGGCGACGGGCAGCAGCGGGGGGCTGTCCACGACCACGAGGTCGGCGCGTTCGCGGAGCCGGTCGAGCAGGTCGCTCATGTGCCGCGAGCCCAGCAGGGCGGCCGGGTTCAGGGGGATCGGTCCCGCCGCCAGCACCGACAGGCCCGTGTCGCCGTACGGCTGCAGGACGTCGTCGAGGTCGGCGCGGCCGGCCAGGACCGTCGTCAGACCGGCGCTGTCCTCCACCCCGAGGTAGTCCGCGACCCGCGGCAGCCGCAGGTCGCCCTCGACGAGGATCGTGCGCAGCCCCGCCGTCGCCGACGTCAGCGCGAGGTTCACGGCCGTCGTGCTCTTGCCCTCCCCGGGCAGCGCGGACGTCACGACGACCAGGCGCGGCGGGTGGTCGAGGTCGGCGAACTGCAGGTTGGTGCGGATCTGGCGCAGCGCCTCCGACTGCGGGGAGCGCGACCCCTCCACGACGAGGTCCGGGCGGTCGCCGCCGCCGCCGGCCGGGACCGACCCCAGCGCCGGGGCCCCCAGGTCCGTGATGGCCGTCAGCGTCTTCACCGTCGTGTCGAGCACCTCGCGCAGGATGGCCAGGCCGGTGCCGAGCACCGCCCCGGCCAGCAGCCCCAGCGCCAGCGTCCGGGCCAGGTCGGGCGCGATGGGGTCGGGGCGGACCTCCGCGGGGCGCAGCACGTTGATGCGGACCGGGCTCATGGTGTCCGGGGTGGCCTGCTCGAGCTCGCTGACGGCGACCCCGAAGTGCTTGGCGATCGAGTTGGCGACGTCGGCGGCCAGCTCGGGGGAGGACTCGTCGACCGTGACCTCGATGAGCACCGTGCCGATGGGGGCCTTGGAGTTCACGTGGGTGGCCAGGGCCCGGGCGGTGGTGTCGAGCCCGAGCTCGGCGATGACGGGGTCCAGGACCTTGGGGCTGGTGAGCACGCTCGTGTACGACTGGACGCGCTGCTGCGTGAACATGCTGCCCTGCATGAGCGTGGCCGCGTTGCCCGTGTCGTACATGGACACGAACATCAGCGAGTCCGCGCGGTAGACGGGCGCGCTGGCCGAGTAGGCGCCGAAGCCGCCGCCGCCGCCGAGCAGCACCGCGAGGACCACGAGGATCCAGTGCTTGCGCAGCGCGCGCAGGTAGTCGACGAGGTCCACGGGCGTCCATCGGCCGCCGTCACCGCTTGCTGACCCCGCCCCCGCGGCTCACCCGGACGGCTGCGCCGAACGGGTCGCACGGCCCGGTCACGGTGCTCCCGTCCTCAAGTGGACACGCGGGCAGGACGAGATCCCTCCTGTCGAGCCCCTGGGTGTGCTAGGGGATGGCCCGGACGAGAAGGACACCGCGTGACGTTGCTCGGGGACGGGGGTGCGGGCTCCGCCGTGGCCCCGCGGTCCCCGGGACACCCCGCGCGCGCCTCCCGCCGTCCCCGCGGCCGTCGCTCCCAGCTCACCCTGCTGATGCTGGCCTGTGACGGCCTGTGCGTGCTCGCCGTCGTCGCGCTGTTCGGCTCCAGCGCACCCGCGGTCGCCGTCTTCTCCGTGTCCGTGCTCGTCGTCCACGCCTTCGCCGGGCTCTACCGGGTTCGGCTGGACCTCAGCGTCCTCGACGACCTGCCGCTGCTGCTGAGCTCGACCCTGGCCGCGACGGGCGTCGCCGCGATCGTGCAGGTCGCCACCGGTCTGGGCACGCTCCAGGTCCGCGACCTGTGGATCGTCGTCGGGCAGACGCTGCTCGTCGCTGTCGCCCGCTCCGTCCTCTACGCCGTCCGCCGCCGGCAGCGGATCGCCGGCCGGGTCGCGGTGCGCACCCTCGTCGTCGGCTGCGGCGGGCTCGGCCTCCAGCTCGTCGAAGCCCTCTCCTCCGGTGAGCACGGCCTGCGGCCGGTGGGCTTCATCGACGACGACCCGCGGCTGCCCCCCGCGCAGCGGCCGCTGCCCGTCCTCGGCGGGATCGCCGACCTGCGCGAGCTCGTGCTGCGCCACCGCGCGGACGTCGTCGTCATCGCCTACTCCAACGTCCCGGAGATGATCGTCGTCGACGTCCTGCGCGGGTGCCAGGGGCTGGCCGTCGAGATCCTCGTCGTGCCCCGGTTCTGGCAGGTCACGCCCACGCACCGGCTCCTGCAGTCCGTCAACGGCGTACCGCTGGAGCAGCTGCGCCGGCCCGCCTTCCGCGCCCCCACGTGGGCCCTCAAGCGGGTCGTGGACGTCGTCGCCTCCTCGGCCGGGCTGCTGCTGGCCACCCCCGTCCTGGCAGTGTGCGCGCTCGCCGTGCGGCGCGAGGTCGGTGCGGGCGTGCTGTTCCGCCAGGAACGCGTCGGCCTGGACGGGCAGCGCTTCGAGCTGCTGAAGCTGCAGACCATGCGCCCCGACGTCGAGTCCGACACCCGCTGGAACGTCGAGGACCGCGTGGGACCCGTCGGTGGCTGGCTGCGGCGGACGTCGCTGGACGAGCTGCCGCAGCTGTGGAACGTCCTGCGCGGTGACATGTCGCTCGTGGGACCGCGGCCCGAGCGCCCGCACTTCGTCGAGCGGTTCAGCCGCGACCACGACGGCTACCTGTGGCGCCACCGCGTCCCCGCCGGCGTGACGGGCTGGGCTCAGGTCAACGGCCTGCGCGGGGACACCTCGATCGAGGCCCGGGCCCGCTTCGACAACCACTACGTCGAGAACTGGTCGCTGTGGCTGGACGTGAAGATCCTGCTGCGGACGGTCGTGCAGGTCCTCACCGCGGCGGGCCGGTGAGCGCGCGCGAGCCGCTCGTGCTCGTGCTGGGGACCGCGGACTGGAACGCCCCGATCGCGACGAACCAGCACCGCGCGGCGACGGCCTTCGCCCAGCGCTGGCCCGTGCTGTTCACCGAGGGCGCCGGGACCCGGCAGCTGCGGTGGTCCGACGCCCGGCGCGTGCTGCGCCGGCTGTCCCCGCGCCCCGCCACGGCCGGCCGCGCCCTGCCGGAGGGTCTGCACGTCGTGTCCCCCCGCCTCGTGCCCCACCACGCCGCCTCCACCCGCGCCCTCAACGGCGCCCTCCTGCACCGGCAGGTCCGCCGCTGGCTCGACCACGACGGCCCCCGCCTGCTGTGGACGTGCACGCCGTTCACCTACGGGTTGCACACCCGCGCCGACCGGACCGTCTACCACCTCGTCGACCTGCTGCACGAGAACCCCGGTGTGCACCGGGGCCGGCTGCTGGCCGCCGAGCGCGCTCTGGCCCGCGGCACGCACCTGGCGGTCGGGACGAGCCCGGTGATCGCCGGGCACCTGCGCTCCCAGGGCTTCGCCCCCGTCCGCTGCCTGCCCAACGTCGCCGACGTGGAGGTCTTCGCCGCCGCCCGCGCGCGCGGCCTGCCGCGCAGGCCCGTCGCCGTGTTCGCCGGGACGATCACCCGGCACAAGGTCGACCTGGACCTGCTCGCCGACCTGGCCGACGTGGTCCGGCTCCGGCTCGTCGGGCCCGTCGGCGACGTCGCGGGCCCGGCCTGGGAGCGGCTGCGCGCCCGCGCCGACGTCCTCGGGACGCTGCCCGCGAACGCGCTGGCCGCCGAGCTGGCGCAGGCCGCCGTCGGTCTCGTCCCGTACCGCGTCTCACCGCTGACCGCGGGGATCAGCCCCCTGAAGACGTACGAGTACCTCGCGGCGGGACTGCCCGTCGTGAGCACCGCCCTGCCGGCCGTCGAGGCCGTGCCCGGCGCCGTGTGGGTCGAGGACCGCGACGCCTTCGTGGCCCGCGTCCGCGACGTCCTCGCCGCACCGGGGGACCCCGAACGCACGGCCGTCCACGCCGAGGGCCACGACTGGACCACGCGCGGTCGCGAGCTACGCGCGCTCGCCGACGAGCTGCTCACGACCTGAGACCAGGCCCCGGACGACGCGCCGCCACCCCGGCACGAGCGCGCAGGCCCCGGCGAAGACGGCGAGCACCACCGCGCCGATCGCCGCGCACCCCGGCAGCCCGCCCCACGGGACGACGTGGGCCGCGCAGCCCGCGACCACCGCCACGGGCAGGCAGGACGCCGTCCACCGCAGCAGGAACCCGCCGACCCCCAGCGCCCGCGCCGCGACGACCGTCGTCACCACCGAACCCGCCGACGTCGCCAGCCCCAGGGTGACCGGCCCCAGCACCCCGTGCAGGCCCACGTTCACCGCGACCGTGACGAGCAGGCCCGCGACCAGCGCCAGCGCCGCCACGGCGTTGCGCCCGGCCGCGTTCAGCGCCTTGACCAGCACGTACGCCGTCGACTGCGCCCAGAACCCCACCCCGAACCCGGCCAGCACCGCCGCCGAGGTCCGCACGGCCCGCGCGTCGAAGGCCCCCCGGGCGTAGAGGACCTCGACCACGGGGGCCGCGCCCACCACCAGCACCACCGAGGCCGGGACCACGACCAGCAGGAGGCCGGGCAGCACCGGGGCCAGGCGCGCGCGGGCCGCGGACGCGTCGAGCCCGGCCAGCACGGCCAGCCCGGCCAGCCCCAGGGGGACCGCGAGCAGGTTGACCCCGGTGGTGGCGACGAACCGCGCGTAGTCGACGGCGGCGACGACCTCCTCGCCCAGCAGCGAGGCGACGACGCGCTCCAGGACGACGGAGGACTGCAGCACGACCGGCAGCAGCAGCAGCGGCCGCAGCCGCACCCAGAGCCGGTGGCGCAGCTCGCGGCCCACCCCTGGTTCCACGTGGAACACCGGAGGCAGCAGCCCGCGGCGGCGCAGCGACACGTGCCCCCAGGCGTGCAGACCCAGGTAGGCGGCCGCGAAACCGGTGGCCACCAGGACGGGGCGGTGCAGCAGCCAGGCCGCGGCCAGGGAGGCGATGAGCCCGGCGTTCTGCACGGTCGCGCGCACGCTGGACAGGGTGAACCCGCCGTGCGACATCTCCAGGTAGCTCAGCAGCGAGAACTGCAGGTAGCTCGGGATCCCCAGGGCCGTCAGCTGCAGGAACAGCGCGGCGCTCGCAGCCGTCGAGGGGTCCAGCCCGGGAGCGACGAGGCCGACCACCGGCCGCGCACCGGCGAGCAGCCCGACGGTGAGCACCGCCGCGAGCGCCCACAGCGCCGTCCGCAGCCCCCGGAACAGCACGGCCGCGCGGGCGGGGTCCAGGCCCCGGTGCAGCGGCAGGAACCCGGCGGTGAGGACGTCGGCCGTGAACAGGTCGACCGGGGACAGGGTCGCGGTCTGCGCCACCCGGGTCGCCGTGACGGGTGCGCCCGTCCCGTAGGCCGCGGCCAGCAGGACCTCGCGCAGCAGCCCGAGCAGCTTGCCCACCAGTCCGCCGAGCACGAGCCGGCGCACCGCCTGCCGCATCACGGGGCCCTCACCGGGCCCCCAGGAGGTCGGCGTACCGCGCGGCGACGCGGCGCAGGTCGTACCGCGCCGGCAGCAGGGACACGTCCGAGCGTCCCCGGGCCAGGACCTCGCGGACCGCGGCGAGGAGCTGCGCGTGGTCGGCGGCGTCCACGCGGGTCACGTCGGCGCCCTCGACGGGCGCGGTGGTCGAGGCGGTGACCACGGGGGTCCCGCAGGCCAGCGACTCCAGGACGGCCATCGGCAGCCCCTCGCGCCACTGCGACGTCAGCAGCGACACGTCGGCGGCCGCGAGCAGGGCCGGGACCCGGGACCGGTCGACGGCCCCGAGGAAGCGCACCCGGTCGGCCACCCCGAGCGAGGAGGCCAGCGCCTGCAGGGCCGGCCGGTCCGGTCCGTCCCCGGCCAGCACGAGCTGCGCCCCGGGCAGGTCGGGCAGCAGCCGGACGGAGCGGTCGACCCGCTTCTGCGGGTGCAGCCGCCCCACGACGAGCAGCACCTGCCCGCGCGGCCGCCCCGGCGCGGGCCGGAACACGTCGACGTCGACCCCGTTCTCGACCAGGTGCACCGGCGGCATCCCCACGAGCCGGCCCAGCGGGGGACGGGTCAGGGAGTCCGCGACGGCGGGACCGACGGCCACGACGTCGTCGAACTCCCGGTACGTCCGCGCGTCGCGCAGCAGGCCGTGCACGTTGTTCACCGCCGAGGCCGCCGGCCGCCACCGCCGGCTGCCGAGCTTGGAGGCCAGCTCCATGACGGAGGTGCCGTGCGCCTGCAGCACGCTGCGGGCCCCGAACCGGGCGGGCAGGTCGACCGCGCCGAAGGCGCCCGCGCTGACCGACAGGACCCCGCCGACCCCGCCCGCCTCGAGCTCGGCGAGCAGGGCCGCGCGCGAGGCCGACCACCAGGCGCGCGAGTACCGGCCGGGCGCGGTCCCGGGCAGCGCGCGGACCCGTCCGTCGACGGGGCCGGGCAGCGCCGTGGTGAGGACGGTGACGTCGACGCGCCCGGACAGCGCCCGGCACAGGTCCCACGCCACCGACTCCATCCCGCCGGCGTGGTGGAACGGCAGGCTGCGGGTGAGGACGACGACGCGGGTCACCGGCCGCCCACCCCCACGAGCCCGTCGAGCAGCTCCTCCAGCCGCGCGGTCTGCCGGTGCACGTCGAAGCGGGTCCGCACGTGCTGCGCGGCGGCCGCCCCCAGCGACCGGGCGAGGCCGTCGTCGTCGAGCACGCGCCGCAACGCCGCCGCCAGGGCCCGCGGGTCGCGTTCGGGCACGAGCAGGCCCGTCGTCCCGTCGACGACGGCCGAGGGGATGCCGCCGTGCCGGGTGGCGACGACGGGCCGCCCCAGCGCACCGGCCTCCAGGAGCACCTGCCCCAGCCCCTCCTCGTCGCCCGTCGGGCCCGTCGTGCTCGGCAGGCACAGGACCGCCGCCGACGCGACGCGGCGCAGGACGGCGGCGTGGTCCAGGGCGCCGGTGAACTCCACGTCCAGCCGCAGGTGCGCGGCCAGCCGTTCGAGGTCGGCCCGCAGCGGACCGTCCCCCACGCACGTCAAGCGCACCCCGGGCAGCTCGCTCAGGGCGTGGAACAGGTCCGCGTGGCCCTTCTTGGCGACCAGGCGCCCCACGTGCACGACGGTGCGCGCGGCGGGGACGACCGGAACCACCGGCAGCTCGTCCAGGTCGATGCCGAGGTGGTGCGTGCGCGTGCGCGCGGCGGGGAAGCCGCGGTCCAGGAGCCGGGAGCGCAGGTGGTCCGAGACGGGCAGGAACAGCTCCCCGCGCCGGGCCAGGGCCGCCCGGCGGCGCACGTAGGTGGCCCACGAGACCTTCCGGGCGCGCAGCAGGGCGGCGCTCGAGGTCGTGGCGTCGAAGCCGTGGAAGACGGTCGCCAGCGGCACCCCGGCCCGTCGCGTCGCGGGCAGCGCGCAGGCCGCCTCGACCCCGAAGTGCGCCAGCACGGCGTCGACGCGCAGCGAGCGCAGCAGGTCCGCGAGCGCGCGCGAGGACAGCCCCGCGGTGTGCAGGACCGCGGAGCGGGGGTCCAGGGCCGCCCCGTCGAGCCCGGCGGGCAGCGGGTCGCGCGAGACCAGGACCGGCTCCCAGCGGCGCAGGGCCCGCGCCTGGGCGAGCACGAACGGTTCGGACGGCAGCCCGAACGTGTGCCGGACGACGGCTACGCGGGGCACGGCACGGCCTCCTCGCGGGAGCGCAGCGCGGCCAGCCGGCTCGTGACGAGCCCGAGCAGCATCGCGAGCAGGATCATCGACTTGGCCTCGCCGTACACGGCCGTGTTGTCGCCCATGCCGTGGATCAGGACCCACCACCAGGCCCCGAGGGCGAAGGCCGTCGTGCGCCCGGCGGGGGTCCCGGCGTGGCGCACGACCGCCCGGGTCAGCACGACGAGGATCGTGACCGCCAGGGTGAGCAGCGCCGCGACCCCGGGCAGCCCGCTGTTCGCCCAGGCCGCGATGAACAGGTTGTGCGGCGGCAGCGCGGTGATGCCGAGGGACGCGAACTGCTCGATGGTCCGCGCCCAGCCCCCGAAGCCGAGCCCGAGCACGGCGTGCTCGCGGAACATCGTCAGGGCGAAGTCCCACATGGGCTGCCGGCTCTCCAGGCTCGCCGAGGAGGCGTCGGCGTACCCGGGCACCACCTTCTCCAGCAGCCTCGGCGCCTGCCAGACGCCCAGCCCGATCGCGGCGGCGGCCTGCGGCAGGAACCACTTCGCGCGCGGCCGGCCCAGGACCTGGACCCCGCGCACGGCCAGCGGCAGGACGAGGGCCAGGGCGGCGGCCGTCTTCGACCCGGTCGCGAAGGTGGCCGACCAGCAGACGAGGGCGCCGAGTCCGTACGCGCGCCGCCGCCGGCCCCGCAGCCCGACCCCGAGGGCCAGGAACCCGAACGTCGCGACGCCGAGGAACATCGAGGACACGTTGGCGTTGATGAAGAACCCGCCGGCCTTGGCCGGGTCGGTGACGTTGTTGGCGCCGCCGGCGAAGAAGGCCGTCATGGCGTCCGGCCCGACGATCAGCGTCGCCAGCGGCGAGGACAGGAACGTCGACTCCAGCGCGGGGGAGAGCCGGAAGGCCCACACGAGAACGGCGTCGAGCACGGCCCAGCCCAGGACCACGGTGAACGGCCCCGTCAGGGCCCCGGCCCGGCGGCGTTCGACGTCGGTGGCGTAGAGCGTCAGGAACGCGAACGACAGCAGCCGCGCGACCTCGAGGATCCCGGCCACGGGCACCGGGGACCAGGAGATCGCCAGCCCCTGCACGAGCGCGAGGAGCAGGACCGCGCCCAGGACGGGGTCCCGCACGGGCAGCTGCTTGCGCTCGAGCAGCCGGCAGACGGCGATGAGGATGACCCAGCACTGGCTCAGGGGCAGGTTCAGCGTCGCCAGCGGCCCCACGTACAGCTGGGGGACGGCCAGGAACGCCGCCACGAGCAGCCGGGTCCGGTCGCCGGCGGTCACGCAGAACAGCAGCCCGGTGAAGGCGGCGGCGAGCGCGAGGACGAGGGTGAGGATCACCGCGGGACTCCCGCGCGGTCACCGCCGCGGTCGTCGAGGGGGTCGTCGAGGCGGTCGTCGAGGTGGCCGGCGACCCAGGCCCGCACGCGCTCGCGGAAGCGGTCGACGTCGAAGGCCAGCGCGCGGCGGCGGCAGTCCTGCGGCCGGCAGGCCTGCGCCCGGGCGACGGCGGCGGCGAGCTCGTGGACGTCGAGGGCCTCGACGAGGGCACCGGTGACGCCGTCGAGGACCGTCTCCCCGGAACCGCCGCGGGCGGGGGCGACGACGGGGGTCCCCGAGGCCATGGCCTCCACGGGCACGATCCCGAAGTCCTCCACGGTGGGGAACAGCAGGACGTCCGCGCGGCGCAGCAGCTCGCGCACGGTCGCGGTCGACGGGCCGTCGAGGACGACGACGGGCACGCGCGCCGTGGCGGCCCGGGCGCGCAGGTCCGCGAGCAGGGGACCGCGGCCGGCGACGACGACCGGCCGGCCGAGCCGCTCGGCGACGTCGACGGCGAGCAGGTGGTTCTTGTAGGGCACGAAGCGCCCCAGGGCGAGCAGGAACCCCTCGGGCAGCTCGAGGGTGTCGGGGCCGTCGGCGGCGAAGGCGGCGACGTCGACGGGCGGGTGGACGACGACGGCCTCGCGGCCCCAGCACCGTTCGACGCGCCGGGCGACCTCGGCGCTGTTGGCGGCGAAGGCCGTCACCCCGCGGGCGGCGCGGCGGTCGACGGCGGCCAGGGCCCGGCGGGCGGGGGTCAGCAGCGCCGAGGTGCCGCGCCCGTCCAGCTCGGGGTTCCAGACGTACCGCGCGGGGGTGTGGACGTAGGCCAGGTGGACGCCGCCGGGCGCGACGAGCCGGTTGGACGTGGCGTACGCGTGGTGGGAGGTGACGACGAGGTCGTAGCTGCGCTGGACGTCGCGCGCGTGGGCGGCCCAGGCGGCCGGCATGAGCGGCAGGGTCAGGGCGCGGTGGTGGCGCCACGGGTCCAGCGCGGTCGTGCGGACCGCGCGTCCGCCCAGGTCGAGCCGGACGCCGGGTTCGGCGGTGAGGGCGTGCAGGTCGGCCCGGGGCCACAGCCCGGCGAGCACCTCGAAGACCTGCTCGGCGCCGGCGCGCGCGGCGATCCACTCGTGCACCAGCGCGGTGCGCGGTCCTGCCGCCGGGGTGCCCATGACGACCATCGGTCGGCAGCCCCGGCGCCGAACTGAGCGCGATCACGGCGCGTGCTAGCGTTTCCGCGTCGCGATCCGCGTTCTGGGGGAGGTCCGGAGTGAAGAAGCTGCTGCTGCTGGCACTGGTCGGCGGGGGCGTCTTCGCCTGGCGCCGCAGGGCGTCCCAGAAGGCCGAGCGCGACCTGTGGGCCGAGGCCACCGACACGGTGCGCTGACGTCCCGCTCCACCGGGGGCATGGCGCAATTGGTAGCGCACCTGCTTTGCAAGCAGGGGGTTAGGGGTTCGAGTCCCCTTGCCTCCACCCGGTCCTGAAGGCCCTCTCCCGCTGCGGGGGAGGGCCTTCGGCGTGCGCGGAGGCCTCCACGGGAGCACGCTCGGCGGGTGCTGGAGCGGTGGCGCGGGTCCTCGGTGCTGGTGCGGTCGATCACCGTGGGCGTGGTGTTCGCCGTGGTGCAGCTCGCCTCCTGGCCCTTCCTGCAGGGCGGCAGCCTCACCGGGGCCCTGGTCGGAGCGCTGATCGCCGGGGTCCTGTTCGGCACCGGGACGGGCCTCTGGATGCGTCGCCTGGACCGGCGGCCGGCACCGGCAGGTCTGGGCACCCTGGAGGAACCCGACCGGCGGGCGGTCCTGCGGGCCGCGTGGCGCGGTCCGCGACCGCGGGACGAGCGCGTCCGGAGGGCCGCGGTGGGCCTCGTGGAACACCGGCTGGGCACGGCGGTGCGCAACCGGCGCTGGGAGGTGCCGGTGTTCGTCGCCTTCGCCGTGCTGGAGGCGGGGACGGCGCTGGCGGACGGCGGCTGGGGCTGGTGGCTCGCGGTGGCGCTGTTCGTCGCCTTCGCGCTCGTCGCCGTCCTCGAACCGCGTCGGCTGCGGCGCCGGCTCGCTCGGCTGGACGGCTGACGCACCGTCCACCCGTGCGAGGGCCCCGTCGGCCCGGACCGGCCGGGTCGCGGCTGGCACCGCGGACCCGACCGGGGGGACGGGGTCAGTCCTTGCGGCCGCCCTCGGTGTCCTCGGTCGAGGACGTGCCCTCGGTCGTGGCGTCGAGGTCCACGTCGGTCCCGTCGTCCACCGCGGTGCCGGTCGCCACGCCCGGGATCGGGGTGACGTCGGCGACGGTGGCGTCGGTCGTCGACTGGTCGCCCGTCGCCTTCTCCAGGTTCTCGGTGCTCGCGGCGGCGGCCGGGGTCGTCGGCGTCGTCGTGGCGGGCGCGGGCGTCCAGGCGGCGCCCGGGGCCGACCACGGGTCCTCCTTCTGGGAGTTCCTCACGACCGCGTAGACGGCGGCACCGCCCGCTGCGACGAGGGTGAACACGAGGAACCGCTTGCCCGCGCGGCCCTTGCGCTTGGCGACGGCCTCGCCCTTCAGCACGGCGAGCGCGTCGCTGGAGCGCTGCGCGGCGACCTTCTTCGCGGCCTTGGCGGCCACCTTCCCCGCCTTGCGCGTGGCCTTGGCCCGGGTCTTGGCCTTGGTCTTGGCCTTCTCGGCGGACGTCGACGCCTTCTTGGCGGACGTCGTCACCGACGCCGCCACCGACTTCTCCAGCGACGCCTCGGCCTTCCTGCCCTCCTTGAGGGCGTCCTTGATCGTGTCGCGGGCCGAGGTCGAGGCCGCGACGGCGGCCGTGCCGGCGGCGGCGGCGACCGGGGCGGCGCTCTTCTGGGCGGCGGCGGCGGCGTCCTGGACGGCCTCGACGATCTTGGGCAGCAGGTCGTCGACGATCTTGTCGCGCGCGGTGTCCACGGCGGGGGACACGCGCTGGGCCGCGGCCCCCACGTGCGGGGCGGCCGTCTCGCGCGTGGTGTCCCAGGCCTTCTCGAGCCGGGGCTGGGCCCAGTCCACGGCGGACTCCACCGCCGGCGCGACCTTGCTCGCCAGCGCGACGGTGCCCGCCAGCGCGGTCCCCTTCTGCAGCTTCTCGATGCGGCTCTTGCTCGACGACATCCGATCCTCCTGTGCTCGTCCCCTGTGCTGTCGCGAACGTGCGGACTGCGCGACCCGTGCCCCACGCCGAACGATCACCAACCGACACCCAACCGCAGGTGGGCCCGTCCCGCCACCAGACGTCGGGGAGAGGGCGTGCGCGGCCCGTGGAAGGATGGGCGGCATGCACGCCACCCTGCACACCAACCACGGCGACATCCGCCTGGAACTGTTCGAGAACCACGCCCCCAAGACGGTGGCGAACTTCGTGGGCCTCGCCGAGGGCACGAAGGAGTGGCAGGACCCGGCCACCGGTGAGAAGAAGTCCCAGCCGTTCTACGACGGGCTGACCTTCCACCGCGTCATCGACGGCTTCATGATCCAGGGCGGCTGCCCGCGCGGCGACGGCCGCGGCGGCCCGGGGTACCAGTTCGACGACGAGATCCACCCCGACCTGCGCTTCGACAAGAAGTACCTGCTGGCCATGGCCAACGCCGGCAAGATCGCCGGTCACGGCACCAACGGGTCGCAGTTCTTCGTGACCGTCACGAACACCCCGCACCTCAACGGCAAGCACACGATCTTCGGTGAGGTCGCCGACGACGAGAGCCGCGCCGTCGTGGACGCCATCGCCACCGTGCCGGTCGGCCCGGGCGACGCGCCCCGCGAGCCCGTCGTGATCACGTCGGTCGACGTCGAGCGCGACTGACCTCACAGCTTGAGCACGAACGACGGGGGCGTCCCGCGCGTTGCACGTGACGTGAGCGACGTCCCCGTCTGTCCGCGCCACCCCGACCGCGAGTCGTGGGTCCGGTGCCAGCGCTGCGAGCGCCCGGCCTGCCCCCAGTGCCAGCGGCCCGCCGCCGTCGGCGTCCAGTGCGTCGACTGCGTCGCCGAGGCGAACAAGGGCGTCCGGCAACCGCGGGGCACGTTCGGCGGGGCGATCGCCTCGCGCGACACGGTGGTCACGAAGGTGCTCATCGGGCTGTGCCTGGTGATGTTCCTCGCCAAGCAGGTCATGCCGGCGAAGCTGTTCACCGAGCTGTCGCTCGTCAACGGGTACTACCTCGACGCCTTCAGCAACGGGCTGTGGTGGCAGCCGATCACCTCGGCGTTCCTGCACGCCAGCCTGCTGCACCTGCTGTTCAACGCGTACGCCCTCTGGGTCTCGGGGCAGTACCTGGAACCGCTGCTCGGGCGGGTCCGCTTCACCGCCCTGTACGTGATCTCCGCCCTGGGCGGGGCCGTGGGCGGGACCCTGCTGCCCGGGACGGCCGACAGCCAGCTCGTCGGTGCCTCGGGCGCGATCTTCGGCCTCTTCGCCGCGCTGTTCGTCGTGAACCGGCACCTGGGCCGGCAGACGGGTCAGATCCTCGCGCTGATCGTCATCAACTTCCTCATCGGCGTCTTCTACGCCGGGATCTCCTGGCAGGGCCACCTCGGGGGCCTGGTCACGGGTGCCCTCGTCGCGACGGCGATGACGCTCGGGCGCCGGCGCCACCCCGCGGTGCAGTGGGTGGGGACGGGAGCCGTGGCCGCCGTCGTGCTGGGCCTGCTCGGGTACGCGTCGACGCTGTACTGACCCGCTCCCCGCGTCACGACCGCGCTGCGCCCCGCAGCGCCCGGTCGATCCACTCCACCATGAGCGAGCGCTCGGCCAGGGTCAGCGCGGACATCCCGGGCACCGACGCCCGGAACGCGACGGTCGCGGAGTCGTCGCGGGCAGCGGGGACGTCGGTGAGGATCGCGGCGGCCAGGGCCTCCCACAGGGCCTCCCGCAGCCGGTCGTCCGGGCCGAGCTGCGACAACGTGACCACGGCCCCGTTGCCGGTCGCCGCGACGAGCTTGACGGCGAGGTCCTCGCCGACGCGCAGCCGGCCGGCCTCGGCGACCCGCTGCACGCGCCGCTCGAGCACCTGACGCCCCTCCCACGCGGCCGGGGTCGTCCGCTCCAGCAGGATCCGGAACAGCACGGGGTTGTCCACGCCGAACCCGACGTGGGTCTGCCAGCCGGCGTGCAGGTCCTCGACGGGGTCGAGGTCCTCGCGCGCGGACTTGCCCTGCACGTAGCGGGTCATGACGTGGTCGGCGACGGCGTCCAGGAGGCCGTCCTTGTCGGTGAACAGCCGGTAGATGGCCGGTGGCTGCACCCCGGCGGCCTGCGCGACGGCCCGGGTCGTGAACCCGGAGGCACCCTGGGTGGCCAGGAGGTCCGCGGCGACGCGGATGAGGTGGTCACGCAGAGCAATCGGTTCAGCCGTCACGTTCCAAAGGTATCGATGTGGTGCTACCGCCGTTCTCCATCCACAGGGGTTTCGCACACCTGTGCGAAAGCGGTCGTGATCGTCCCCAGTCGGTGGACAGCCCTGTGGACCCAGGAGCGGGTTTCCCACACTCGTCCACAGGTTGTGGATGAGTCGGTGGACAAAGGTTGTGGACGGGGCCGGTCGTCGTCCACACCCCGTCCCCAGCCCGGGAACGGGCGCAACCGGAGCGCCACGCCGTCCCGCGTCCTCCGCGCACCTCGACGGACGACCGGACCGACCACGTTCCGTCGCCGGAACGCAGCCTCGTCCTCCTCGTCCACCGCACGCGAAGGACCCCCGGACACGGTTGTCCGGGGGTCCTTCGCGTGCGGTGGACGGAAGACGGGGAGCCTACGGCCGCACGAGCGGGCCCGCCGCCGTCCCGGCCCCGTCCCAGGCGGCGGTCCGCTCGGCCAGCTCGTCCCAGAACGCGGGGCGCTGCGCCGGCGTCGGCGCCAGCCAGCCCTCCTCCATGTGCGTGCACACCGCCGGGTCCGCCGCCGCCAGCCGCCGGCGCCGCGACGGCCGGCGCAGGGAGCCGACGTCCACGGCCGTCCGGAAGACGACGAGGTAGGCCCTGCGGGCCAGCTTCACGGCCGGGTTCGAGGACGCGCCCTCGTGGTGGTCGACGAGGTCGCGCAGCGTGAACCGCGGGATCCCCTGCACGGCCAGCAGGCTCGTGTGGTCGAAGTCGCCGCCGGACAGGCAGCACACGACGAGCAGCGCGTGGTCCTCGCGCAGCGCCCCCACCCGGACGGCGAACGTGCTCGTCGTGCTCTCGTGCGGCACCCACCGCACGACGTCCGCGGGGACCTCGGACTCACCCCGGGCCGCGCGCGGCCGGCGCCACTGCGGCACCCGGCCCTCGATGTCGTCGTGCGTGCCGACCCCGTAGGGGGCGAAGTACTCGGCGCGGCGCTGGGCCGCCGTCTGCAGGAGCGAGGCCAGCGCGTCCGGCCGCCACAGGTAGTCGTCCTCGGCGAACAGCACCACGTCGTCCGGTGACCAGTCCGCGCGGACCGCCAGCTTCAGGCCCGCCAGGTAGCTGGCGCGGTTGCTGCCCCCCGTGATCGCGCGCACGCGGCCGTGGGGACGCATGAGCTCCAGGCGCGCCGCGGGGATCGGCCCGTCGTTGAGGAAGACGACGTCGACCGGCTCGCCCGCCTCCTCGACGGCGCGCAGGAAGGAGCGCAGCGCGAGGGTCTTGGAGTACCAGGACGGGCGACCCTTGGCGTTCTCCCCGCCGTGGGATCGGTAGACGACGTGCAGCACCAGGCCCCCTGGGGATCGCGGAAGGACGCGGTCAGCCTAACCGTCACGCGTGGGGAGGGTTCCCGTCACACGTTCAGGCGTCACCCGATGTGAGCAGTCGGACTGGTCCGGCGGGGCCTCAGCGCCACCGGGTCGTCATGCCGAAGCCGATCAGCACGAGCCCGAACCCGACCACCAGGTTCCAGTTGTCCCAGCCCGGCACCGGCAGCAGCGAGCTCGACAGGTAGAACACGACGATCCACGCCAGGCCCAGGACCATGAACCCGACCATCAGGTAGATCCACCAGCGCGGCGTCAGCTGGTTCTTGCGCTTGATCGCCCGGTCGGCGTCCGCGACGGCGTCGCCCGCCGTCGCGCGCCTGCGCGCCGCGGCGTCGGAGGACGTCACGTCGCCGGTCTCGTCGGACTTCTTGCGGCGGGGCACGTCGACCTCCAGTCGGGGGTGGGCGGGGGACGGGGTGCGTCACCTCCCGTCCAGCGTAGTGCGACGATCGGTGGGCAGGCCGTTCACGGGGGTAGTGGGTGAGAGTCACAGGGGGGCGGGTCGTCCGCCGGGCCGGTGTCGTGCTCGTGCTCGCCGCCGCCGGGCTCCTCTTCGCCACCAGCGCCCTGACCTCCGGCGGCACCGACCTGCGCTCGGAGTCCGCCGACCTCGGCTCCGTCGTCGCCCAGCGCTCGCGCGACAACGCCGCCGAGGCCGCCCGGGTCGCCGTCCTGCGCTCCGAGGTCGACGCCCTCAGCCGCGGCGGCACGACGACGGGCCAGGGCGAGGACCCCCTCGACGACCCCGCCCTCGGCGCCGCCTCCGGCGCCCTCGCCGTCCACGGCCCCGGCCTGAGCGTCACCCTCGACGACGCCCCCGACTCCGTGCGGCCCGCGAGCGCCTCCCCGGACGACCTCGTCGTGCACCAGCAGGACGTCGAGTCCGTCGTCAACGCCCTGTGGGCCGGCGGCGCCGAAGCCATGATGATCATGGACCAGCGGATCGTGTCGACCTCGGCCGTGCGCTGCGTCGGCAACGTCCTCGTCCTGCAGGGCCGCACGTACTCCCCGCCGTACACGATCAGCGCGATCGGTGACGTCACCCGGCTGCGGCAGGCGCTCGCGGACTCGGCGCAGATCGCGGTCTACCGCCAGTACGTCGCGGCCTACGGGCTCGGGTACCGGGTGGACGCGGCCACGGACCTGCGGCTGCCCGCGTTCGACGGGACGACGACCCTCACCTACGCGCGGGCGGGTGCCGCGTGATCCGCCGGACCACCTCGGTGCTCGGCGAGCTCCTGCTGACGGCCGGGGTGCTGACCCTGCTGTTCGTCGTGTGGCAGCTGTACTGGACGGACCTGACGTCGGGGAAGGTCCAGGCCGCGACGGTCTCCTCCCTGGAGCAGCGCTGGGGTCCCTCGACGCCGGCGCCGACCGCCCCGGCGACGCAGCCCGTGGCGGACCCGCCCGTGGACCCCGTCGCCGTGCCCGCGCTGGGGGACCCGTTCGCGATCGTCTACGTCCCGCGCTTCGGCGGCGACTACGCCGTGCCCGTCGTGGAGGGCACCGGCACCGAGGAGCTGAAGGACGGCATCGGGCACTACGTGCAGTCGGTCATGCCGGGGCAGGTCGGCAACTTCGCCATCGCCGGGCACCGGGTGACGTACGGCAAGCCGTTCAACCGGATCGCCGAGCTGCAGGACGGCGACGCCGTCGTCGTCGCGACGGCGACGCAGTGGCTGACGTACCGGGTGCGCTCGCACGAGATCGTCAGCCCGCAGCAGGTGTCCGTCATCGCGCCCGTGCCCGACCAGCCGGGCGTGACGCCCACGCAGGCGTGGCTGACGATGACGGCCTGCCACCCGATGCACTCGGCGCGCCAGCGCTACGTGGTCCACGCGCAGCTGGAGTCGGTGCGCGACCGTTCGGACGGCGAACCGCCGTCCCTGGCCCCGGTGGGGGACTGATGTACGCGGCGTGGTGGCGGGTCCTGCCGGGACCGTGGTGGCTGAAGGTGCTCATCAGCGCGGTGGTGGCGGCGGCCGTCGTGCTGTTCTGCTTCGAGGTCGTCTTCCCCGCCGTGGCCGACCGGCTGGCCATCAACGACGGGACGGTCGACGGGCGCTGAGGGTGCACGGACGCGCCGGTTCGTGAAGGCCTCGCGGACGCGCTGCGCAACTCTGCCGTCACCGTTCAAGGTGGGGGGTCGTCCGGCCGTACCGTGACGACGTGCCCACTTCCACTGACCGCGAGCCGCAGCGCGAGGTCCCCGGAGCCGGTCGCCGCGCCCGCGGCGCCCACTCCGACCACGCGCACGGCACCGCCTTCAAGGTGCTGCGCGGGTTCCTCGTCGCGGCCGTCGTCCTGACGGTCCTCGCGGCCGGGGGTGGGGTGTTCGCGTACTACAAGCTCCAGGGCAACATCAACGCCCAGGACCTCGGCAACCTCGTCGGGGCCAAGCCCTCGGACGAGTCGACGGTCGACCCGACCACGGGCCAGGACGCCGTCAACATCCTCGTCATGGGCAGCGACACCCGGGACCTGTCCGACGGCTCCGGCGACGAGTACGGCGGCGAGTCCGCCGACCCCGGCGCCCGCTCGGACACCACGGTGCTGGTGCACCTGGCCGCCGACCGCAAGAGCGCGACGCTGGTGAGCATCCCGCGCGACTCGATGGTCCAGATTCCGTCCTGCACGACGTCGGACGGGCAGACCACCAAGGCCCAGAAGGGCATGTTCAACTCCGCGTTCTCCCTCGGGGGCGCGGCGTGCACGATCAAGACGGTCCAGGCCCTGACGCAGGTGCCGATCGACCACTACGTCGTCGTCGACTTCTCCGGGTTCCGCTCGATGATCGACGCCCTGGGCGGGGTCACGATCTGCACCCCGGACGCGATCGACGACAAGGCGTCCAACCTGCACCTGACGGCGGGCACGCACGACGACGTGGACGGGGAGACGGCGCTGGCGTACGCGCGGGTCCGCCACATCGGCGACGGCTCGGACATCTCGCGCATCGGGCGCCAGCAGGCGCTGATGAGCTCGATGGTCCAGAAGGTCACCAGCTCGGCGATCCTGACCCGCCCGGACAAGCTGTACTCGTTCCTGGACGCCGCCACGAAGTCCGTCACGACGGACACGGGCCTGGCGAGCCTGTCGGAGATCGCGTCGCTGGCGCAGTCGCTGCAGAAGGTGCCCGCGAACGGCGTGCAGTTCGTCACGGTGCCGACGGAGGAGTACCCGGCGAACAAGAACCGGGTGCAGTGGACGCCGGCGGCGGCCACGCTGTGGCAGCAGATCCGCACCGACACCGCCGGCCCGGCGGCCTCGACGCCGACGGCCAGCGCCACGGCCGACCCCTCGACCAGCTCGGAGCTGCTGGTCGCGCCGTCGAAGATCTCCGTCCAGGTCCTCAACGTGGGCGGGACGGCCGGGGTCGCGGGCACGGTCTCGAAGGGGCTGACGGGCGTCGGGTTCGTGGGCGCGGGCACCGGCGACGGCACGGCGCACTCGGCGACCGCGGACGTGCTGGTGCGCTACGGCACGGGGCGGCAGGACTCGGCGAACACGGTCGCCGCGGCCCTGGGCGGGGCGACGACCCAGCTCGACGCGAGCCTGGGCAAGAACATCGTCGTCGAGGTGAAGTCCGTCGTGACGGTCACCGACGTGCGCTCGCGGGTGACGGGCACGCCCGCGGCGACGCCGACGCCGACCCCGACGATCACGGGCCGGGTCGCCTCGGACAGCATCTGCGCCTGAGCGCGCAGCCCCCACCGTTCGGTGGGGTCAGCGGACCAGCAGGAGCGCGGCGAGCGCGGCCAGGAAGGCCAGGACCGTCGCGACCGTGCGCACGAGGAAGAAGCGTTCCCAGCGGCCCCGCCAGACGGTCCAGTCGGCGGGCGGGGCCTCGGGCCGCCACCCGCTCATCCGCCGGTTGATCGGCAGGTCGCCCCGCAGCACCGCGACCAGTGCGGCGCCGGCGACGACCAGGGCCGAGCCGGCGACGACGGCGACGGCGGTGCGCCCGCCGAGGGCGGCCAGGAGCGTCTGGGCGAGCAGCGCGACGAGCCCGCTCAGGGTCAACGGGCGCATGAACGGCTCGAAGTGCCGGTCGGCCGACTGCTTGACGGTGACGTAGCTGCGGCTGTCCACGTCGCGCAGCGTCGGGTTCAGCGCGGCCAGACCGCTGAGGTGCACCCCGGCGGACAGGCCGAGGAGCACGACACCCGCCGCGCTCACCACGAGCAGGACCGTGCTCACGGCCGGTGCCCGCGGTGGGCAGGGCGACGGGACACGGACCCTCCCCGGTGAGCACGACGGTTCGTCCTGGCACCGGAGGATGCGCGGGGACGACGTCCCGGTCAAGGGGCAGCGCCGTCACGACGCCCCGCGTCGGTTCAGCCCACCCGCACCGGCACCCCGGTGATGAGCGACTCCTGCGCCGCGTCCGCCACCTTGGAGGCCGCGACGGCGTCCTCGGGCCGGCACAGCTCCCCGTCGATCCCGCGGACGAGGTCGGCGAAGGCGGCGATCTCGGCGCGGTAGGCGTCGGCGAAGCGCTCGGCGAACGTGGTGTGCGGGGTGCCGCCGGGGAAGGTGACGCCGGGTTCGGCCGAGCGCAGCGCGGTGCGCTCGTCGAGGCCGACCTCGATCGAGCCCTTGGAGCCCTGCAGCTCGAGCCGGACGTCGTGGCCGGCGCCGTTGTAGCGCGAGGCGGTGACGACGGCGAGGGTCCCGTCGTCGAGGGTGCAGACGGCCAGCGCGGAGTCGACGTCGCCGACCTCCCCGATGGCGGGGTCGCCGTTGTTGGAGCCGCGCGCGTAGACCTCGACGACCTCGCGGCCGGTGATCCAGCGGATGACGTCGAAGTCGTGGACGCTGCAGTCGCGGAACAGCCCGCCGGAGGTGGCCAGGAACGACACCGGCGGGGGTGTGACGTCGCAGGTCACGGCGCGGATCGCGTGCAGCCAGCCGAGCTCGCCGGCGGTGAAGGCGCGCTTGGCCTCCAGGTACCCGGCGTCGTAGCGGCGCTGGTGGCCGATGCGGACGACGCCGTCGCGGCGGGCGATGAAGTCCAGGACGGGCAGCGAGAGGGCGACGTCGGGGGCGACGGGCTTCTCGGAGAAGACGGGGATCCCGGCCTCGACGCCGGCGCGGATCAGCTCGGGGTGCTGGGCGGTGCCGGTGGCCACGACGAGGCCGTCGATCCCGGCGGCGAGCAGGGCCTCGACGTCGGCGGCCGAGTCGGCGCCCACCTCGGCGCCGACCTGCCGCGCGCGGTCGGCGTCGACGTCGGTGACGGTGAGCCGCCCGACGCCGGGGGTGGCGACGATGGTGTGGGCGTGCATGACGCCGATGCGACCGACACCGGCCAGGCCGAGGTGGAGATCGGACATGTTCGGGAGCTCCTCGCTGAGTATTGGACCGGTCCAACGCGGTCTACGATCAGGCGTTCCGACCCAGCTGTCAAGGAGGCCGCGTGACCCGCCCGACCATCCGCAGCGTCGCAGCGCGCGCCGGCGTCTCCAAGTCGCTCGTCTCCCTCGTCCTGCAGGGCTCCCCGAAGGTCTCCGACGAACGGCGCGCCGCCGTCCTGGCTGCGATGGACGAGCTCGGCTACCGCCCCGACCCCACCGCGCAGAGCCTCGCCCAGGGCCGCACGCGCGCCATCGGCCTCGTCCTCGACGACCTGCGCAACCCCTGGTTCGTCGACGTCCTCGAGGGGCTGCGCCCCGTCCTGCGGGAGGCGGGGCTGCGCCCGGTCCTGGCCGAGTCCCGCAGCGAGCCCGAGGCCCCCCGCACCTTCGCCGACCTGCGCGTCGACGGCCTCGTCGTCATCGGCACCCTGCCCGACCTGTCGGTGGTCGCGGAGGTCGCCGAGACCGTCCCGACCGTCCTGGCCGGCACCCGCCTCGACCCCGGCGACCCCCTCGACGTCGACGTCGTCGCGGGGGACGACGCGGCCGGGACCCGGCTGGCCGTCGAGCACGTCCTGGCCCTGGGGCACCGGCGGGTCGCGCACGTCGGCGGCGAGGGCCCCGTCGGCCGTCTGCGCCGGCAGGCCTTCGAGCGGGCCGTGGCCGACGGGGCGGGGGAGCCCCTCGTCGAGCTCGGCGCCATGACCGAGGACGCCGGGCACCGCGCGGGGCTGGCGCTGCTGTGCCGCGAGGACCCCCCGACCGCCGTCGTCGCCGCCAACGACGCCGTCGCCGTCGGGGTCCTGGCCGCCGCGGCCGACCTGGGCGTGGACGTGCCGGGACGGCTGTCGGTCGTCGGCTACGACGACACCTCCACCGCCCGGCTGCGCGCGGTGTCGCTGACCAGCGTCGACAACTCCGCCCACGAGGTCGGTCGGCTGGCCGCCGTCCGGCTGCTCGCCCGGCTGGCGGACCCCGGTGCCCCCGCGGACCTGCAGCTGGTCGCGCCGCGGCTCGTGGTGCGGGCGACGACGGCCCCGCGAGGCGCGAGGATGACCGGGTGATCACCGACGACGCGCCCTGCCCCTGCGGTTGGGGCGAGCCCTTCGCCGGCTGCTGCGGCCGCTACCTCTCCCGGGGCGCCGAGGCCGACGCCCCGACGGCCGAGGCCCTCATGCGCTCGCGCTACACCGCCTTCGTCGTGGGCGACGTGGAGCACCTGCTGCGCAGCTGGCACCCGTCCACCCGCCCGGCCGACCTCGACCTGGACCCGGACGTGGAGTGGAAGCGGCTCGTGGTCCTGGGCACCGACCGGGGCAGCCCCTTCGACGACGAGGGGACCGTCGAGTTCGAGGCCCACTACCGCCTCAGCGGACGCCGGGGCGTGCAGCACGAGGCGTCGGCCTTCGTGCGCGCGCAGGGGCGTTGGGTGTACGAAGGGCCGATCGGAAACCGAGTCGCGTGATCGTCGCGGTTCCTACACGCTGAGTCACGGACTGGGAGCGGAAAGCAACATCACGAGGGAAGGAGTCCCGTGAAGCTGGACTGGCTGAAGGACGTGGCCCTGGATCCGGGGCCGCACGTCACCGTCTACACCGACGCCACCAGGGACCGGGAGACCGGAGCCCACGACATCGACCTCCGCTGGCACGAGGCCCGCACCGCCCTCGCCGGTCAGGGCGCCCCCGAACCGGCCCTCGTCGCCCTCGACGCCGTCGCCACCGAACCCACCGGCGTCGGCGGCCACGTCGGCCGCGCCATGATCGCCACGGCCACCGGCCTCGAGCTCGACGTCGTCCTGCCGGCACCGCCGCCGCAGGAGGAGGCCACCACCGGCCCCGTCGCCCACCTCATGCCCCTCGTCCGCTCCACCGCCGACGACGTCCGCTACGTCCTCGTCGAGCTCGACCGCGCCGGCGCCGACATCACCGTCACCAGCTCCGGCGCTCTGCGGGCCGCCGACGTCCACTCCGTCGAGGGCGGGCACGACCTGCTCCACAAGGGCTCCGGCGACAACCGCGCCGAGCACCGCTACCAGCACGCCGTCCAGGACTCCTGGGACCACAACGCCGCCGCCGTCGCCGACGACGTCGCCGATCTCGTGCGCCGCGAGCACCCCGACGTCGTCCTCGTCACCGGCGACGCCAAGGCCGTCGCCGCGTTCAAGGACAAGGCCCCGGTCGCCCTCACCCAGCTCCTGTGCGAGGTCAAGGGCGGCGGCCGCGCCGCCGGGACCCGCGAACGGGCCTTCACCGCCAACGTCGCCCACGCCCTCGACGAGGTCCGCACGCGCCGCCGGCAGGCCGTCGTCGACCGCTTCGTGCAGGAGCGCGGCCGCCAGGGCCGGGCCGTCGAGGGCCTCGGACCCGTCGTCGCCGCCCTGCGCGCCGGCCAGGTCGCGACCCTCCTGCTCCTCGACGACCCCACCGCCACCGGCCACCTGTGGGCCGGGACGGGTCCCCTGGAGCTGGCCACCACGACCACCGACCTGCACGCGATCGGCGTCCGCGACGTCGAGGAGGTCCGCACCGACGCGGCCCTCGTGCGTGCCCTGGCCGCCTCCGACGCCGAGATCGAGCTCGTCCCGCGCCCCGAGGAGGACGGGCAGGAGCCCCTGCTGGCCATGGCCGACGGCATCGGCGCCCTCCTGCGGTACACCACCTGAGCGTCCGCGCGGGAATCGGCACGTTGACTCCCCGGTCTCGATGACCGGGGCCGTTGAGTCAACGTGCCGCTTCCAAGCCGGGTACCCTCCGAGTCTCTGACCTGGGAGGACGACACACCGTGATGGGCCCGGCGCACGCCGCCAGCGGGTTGGCGGCGGGAGCCCTGACCCTCGGCCTCGCCTCGACGCACCTCGGCATCGACCGACCCCTCGAACAGCTCGCGTGGGTCGTCGCCTGCGGCGGCTTCGCCTACCTGCCCGACCTCGACCAGAAGGGTTCCACCGCCGGCTCCATGTGGGGCCCGCCCACCCGCTGGCTGTCGCGGGCCATCGGCGTCCTCGCCCGCCGCCACCGCGGCGGCACCCACGACGTCGTCGTGGCCCCGCTCGCCTTCGGCCTGCTCGCCGCGTTCGCCGCGAGCAACCACTGGTCGGCGCTGGTCGTGCTCGCGCTGGGCATCGGCCTGGCCCTGCACTCCGTCGCCCAGTACATCCCCGGCGACACCGAGAAGACCGCGCTGGGCAACCTCGTCGTGTCCTTCGCCGCCGCCTGGTGGCTGACGAAGCAGGGCGTCGTGGTGCCCTGGCTGCCCGTCGCGGTCGCCGGCGGCGTCGTCGTCCACGTCGCCGGCGACGCCCTCACCACCGACGGTGTGCCCGTGCCGTTCACGACGTGGCTGCGCAAGAAGCCCGTGACGGTGGGGTTGCGGCTGTTCCGCGCCGGCCGCGGGCCCGAACCGCTGCTGCAGTACTTCGTTTTCCCGGTGCTGACCGTGCTCGGGCTGGTGCGCTACGTCGAGCCGGTGCGCAACCTCCTGATCCCGCTCGTGTGACGGGGCGCGCCCGCGGCCCGGCATACTGGTGCCGTGGCGAGACAACCCTGGTGGCGGGCGACGAAGACGCTGGAGCAGTCCCGGCGCTCCGGGCTGTTGTACGCGGTCCTGGCCGCGCTGTCCTGGGGCGTGGTCGTCACCGACGCCGGCCCCCTGGCCTGGCTGGCGGCGCTCGCCTTCAGCGCGGGGGCCGTCTACTTCCTCGCCGCGTGGCGGGTCCGGCGCTCGCGCGAGGGGGAGTGACCCACCCCGTCAGGTGAGCTGCTCCCCGCTCGTCCGGGGCCGGACGATCAGCCCGGCGGTGCGGGCGGCCGAGATCACGGCTGCGGTGCTGCCGACGTCGAAGCGGTCCCGCAACCCGGCCACCGTCCGGGTCACGGTCTCCACGTCCAGGGAGAGCTCGGCTCCCGCACCCACGAGGGACCGCCCGTCGGCGACGAGTTCGAGCAACCGTCGTTCGAGCGCGGACAACGCAGGCGCCGGGTCGCTCACGGATGGACTCCCAGTCGTCGACGGCGAAAACTCCTTCGAAACGTTACGTCGTCCGTCCGTGATGCGCCAGGGCCACCGTCACCCCGCCGAGCGCCGCTCCCGCTCCAGCTCCTCGGCCAGGTCGTCGTGCGCGAGCACCGACGGGTCGACCTGCCCCGTCCGGTACGCCGCGCGCCCCACCATGTGCGCGGCGACGGGCACCGTCAGGAGCTGGAACGCGCCGATCGCGACGATCATGGCGATGTCGGTGGCCCGGTGCAGCTGCAGCCCGACCCCCACCAGGGCCAGCAGGACCCCGAGCACCTGGGGCTTGGCCGTGGTGTGCATGCGGGCCAGCAGGTCGGACAGCCGCAGCAACCCGACGGCCGCCAGCACCGTCAGCAGGCAGCCCAGCAGCAGCGCGATCGAGACGACCACCTCGGCGACCGGGTTCACCGCTTCCCCCTCTCCTCGTCCGACTCCTTCGCCGCGTACCGCGCGACGCTGACCGACCCCACGAACCCCACGAGCGCCAGGACGACGATCACGGGCAGCGTCGTCGCGTGCCGGTTGGCCGCGGCCTCCACGCACAACCCGATGACGACGGTCGCGACGACGACGTCCAGGGCGACGACCCGGTCCAGCATCGTCGGGCCCTTCGCGACGCGGATCAGCGCGCACAGCGCCGCGACGAACAACATGCCCACGCACAGGGCGACGACCACGGGGTTCACGCCGGGCTCCCTTCGCACAGGCTGTCGGACCCGTCGGCCCGGCAGCGGTCGAGGTACTCCGCGTACACCTGCGGGGTCGCGAACGTCTTCAGGATGCGGCGCTCGGTGAGCAGCACCTCGCGGCGGATCCGCTGCCGCCCTTCCTCGGTGTCGACCCCGAGCGCGTGGACGTAGATCGACCCCTGACCGCCTTGCAGCGACGGCGCCCCGAGCTCGACGATGACCGAGCCCGGCACGAGCGAGACCATCTCCGCGGTCATCGTGACGAACAGGTCCGAGCCGGAGTGCAGCGGGACCTTCACCACGGAGTTGCGCGGCTGCCGCCCCGGACGGACCGTCAGCCACGCCACCTGGGCGCTCGCGGCGAACAGGTCGGCGGCGAACCGCGCGAGCAGCGCCACGATCCGCAACGGCCGGATCCGGATCCCGAGCGAGACCGTCGGCATCGGCAGCACCAGCGTGACGAGCAGGGCCAGCACCGTCCCGGAGATCACGTTTGCCCACGACAGGTCGCCCCACAGCAGCAGCCACAGGACGACGAGCCAGACCAGCAGCGGGACGCTCACGCGTTCGCGCAGCGACAGGACCTTGGCGTTCACTCGCCCACCTCCGGGACCCGGTCGTGCAGGACGGTCGACGTGTACGGCGTGCGGTCCAGCAGGTCCTGCGCCGCGCGGTCGCTGATGCCGAACAACGGCCCGGCGATGACGGTGATGCCCACCCCGACGACGACGAGCGCCGCCGTCGGCACGACCATCCCGAGCGGGGTGCGGGTGCCGACGCGGGTCGCGGTGGCCAGGCCGCCGACCTCGCCGGACGGTTCGGTCTGCGGTTCCTGCCAGAAGGCGCGGTTCCACACCTTCGCGATGGCGTAGAGCGTGAGCAGCGACGTGACGACGCCCCCGGCGACGAGGACGTACGCCTGCCACGTCCCGACGTCGACGCCGGCCTGCAGCAGCCCGAGCTTGCCGAGGAACCCCGAGAACGGCGGGATCCCCGCGAGGTTCATGGCGGGGACGAAGAACAGGACCGCCAGCAGCGGCGTGCGCTTCGCGAGCGAGCCCAGCGCGTCGAGCGAGGTGCTGCCCGCGTAGCGCTCGATGAGCCCCGTCACGAGGAACAGCGTCGTCTGCACGGTGATGTGGTGCGCGACGTAGAACACCGCGCCCGACAGCCCGCCGGCCGTCCCGAGCGCGACGCCGAACACCATGTACCCGATGTGGCTGACGAGGGTGAACGACAGCAGACGCTTCACGTCGCTCTGGGCGACGGCACCGAGGATCCCGACGACCATCGTCGCCAGCGCCACCCACAGCAGCAGCTGCGACGCCTGCCCGCCGGGGAACAGCAGGGTCTCGGTCCGGATGATCGCGTAGACGCCGACCTTGGTCAGCAACCCGGCGAACACCGCGGTCACGGGCGCGGGCGCCGTCGGGTAGGAGTCCGGCAGCCACGCCGACAGCGGGAACACCGCGGCCTTGATGCCGAACCCGACGAGCAGCAGCAGGTGCAGGACGAGCTGCACGTCGGGGTCGACGTCGCGCAGCCGCAGCGAGAGTTCGGCCATGTTCACGGTCCCGGTCGCCATGTAGATCAGGGCGATGGCCGTGAGGAACACCATGGACGACAGCAGGCTCACGACGACGTACGTCGTCCCGGCCCGCACGCGCGCTTTCGTCCCGCCGAGGGTCAGCAGGATGTAGCTGGCGGCCAGCAGGATCTCGAACCCGACGTACAGGTTGAACAGGTCCCCGGACAGGAACGCGTTCGAGACGCCCGCGGACAGCACGAGGTACGTCGGGTGGTAGATCGAGACCGGCGTGCCCTCCTCGCCGTCGGCGACGCCCTGGGCGAGGGAGTACAGCAGGACGGCGAGGGTCACGACGGAACTCACGACGAGCATGAGCGTCGACAACCGGTCCGCGACGAGCGGGATCCCGAGCTTGGCGGGCCAGCCGCCCACGTCGACGGAGTACGTCCCGCTGCCGTGGTCGGTCATCACGAGCATCGTGACCGCGGCGACGACCACGACGCTCAGCGCGGTCACGGAGATCGTGCGCTGCGCCCGGGGCCGGCGGGCCAGCGCCAGGGTCAGGCCCGCCGCGAACAGCGGCAGGACGACGGGCAGGGGGAGGAGGACGCGCGCCCACTCGGTCACGGGGAGGTCCCCTCCTCTTCGCTGGTCTCACGGGTGTCGTCGTCGTAGCTGGCGGATGTCTCGTCGAGCTCGGCGCGCCGCACGATGCGGCGGTCCTCGACGTCGTCCTGGACCTCGTCGTGCCCGTCGATCTGCCAGCTGCGGTAGGCCAGCGCGAGGACGAACGCGACCATGCCCAGGGTGATGACGATGGCCGTCAGCACCATCGCCTGCGGCAGCGGGTCGCTCATGGTCTCCGCGGTCGCCTTCCCCAGGATCGGCGCGAGGCCGGGGCGGCCGCTGGCGACGAGGAACAGGATGTTGATCCCGTTGCCGAGCAGGACGACGCCGACGAGGACGCGGGTCAGCGTGCGTTCCAGCAGGAGCGCGACGCCGCAGGCGACCAGAACTCCTGAGACGACGATCAGCGTCACGTTGGGGCTCATGAAGAGGTCTCCTCGATCTGGCGGTCGATCTCGGCGCCCAGGCTGCGGATGACGTCGACGACGAGGCCGACGACCAGCAGGTACACGCCGACGTCGAAGAACAACGAGGTCACGAGCTTCACGTGACCCAGGACGGGCAGGTCGTACTGGAGGATCTCGGTCTGCAGCACGTCGCCGCCGAGCAGGATCCCGACGAGCCCGGTGCCGGCGGACAGGAACAACCCGCTGCCCAGCAGCCAGCCCGCGTTGATCGGGACGGCGGTGTTGAACTCGTACCGGCCGCCCGCGAGGTAGCGCACGACGAGCGCGAGCCCGGCGACGAGGCCGCCCGCGAACCCCCCGCCGGGCTGGTTGTGCCCGGAGAACACGAGGTAGACCGACAGCACGACGATGGCGTGGAACGTCAGCCGGGTCACGACCTCGAACACCACGGAGCGGCGTTCGGGGTCGACGGTCCCGCCCGCGGGCAGCCACGCCGTGGGCTTCTTCGGGGTGTTCTCCTCGTCGTGCGCGGCGAACGCCTGGTCGATGGACCCCATGCGGCGGCGGAACACGAGGGAGGCGACGCCGGTGGCCGCGACGAGCAGCACGGAGATCTCGCCCATGGTGTCCCAGGCGCGGACGTCGACGAGGGTCACGTTGACGACGTTCTTGCCGCCGCCGTAGTCGTACGCCCACTGCGGCAGGTCGATGGACGTCGGGACCGCGACCCGCGCGCCGGAGGCGACGAGCGCGAACAGCGACGTGCAGGTCCCGACCGCGATCCCGATGGCGATCCGCACCCAGCGCGTCCCGACGAGCGGGCGGGAGGAGAAGAACGGTGGCAGCCGGCGCAGCGCGAGGACGAACACGACGAGCGTGATCGTCTCGGCCAGCGCCTGGGTCAGGGCGAGGTCCGGTCCGGCGTGCAGCACGAACAGCAGCGTCACGCCGTACCCGGTGACCCCGACGAGCATCACGGCCCGCAGCCGGCGCCGGGCGCGGACGGTGAGGACGGCCGCGACGACCATGACGACCCCCACGACGACCTGCCCGAGGTTGTCGTAGAGCACGACGTCGGACGGCCACGGCTGCGTCCACAGCAGCGCCCCGCCGGGGACGAGGACGACGACGAGCAGGATCGAGGCCAGGTAGATCGGCAGCGAACCACGCTGCGTCGCCCCGGTCACCTCGACGGCGACGCGGTCGACGGCGCGGACCGTCTTGCGGTACCCGCGGTCGGCGGCGGGGACGTCCGGGGCCTTGCTCTGCAGCAGTTCCACCTGGTCGCGGGCGAGGAACAGCAACCCCGCGAGCAGGAACGTGATGACCGTCAGGACCAGCGGCAACCCGACGCCGTGCCACAGCGCGAGGTGCTCGGCCTCCCCGGGCAGCTCGTGCGCGATCAGCGCCGCCGGCTTGTCGACGAGCGGCGCGAGTGGCCCGGTGAGCAAGGTCACGGCAGCGAGGACCAGGGGAGCGGCGATGAGCGCCGCGGACGGTTTCGGCGCCGTCGAGTCGGGGACCCCGGGCTTGCGGCAGAACGTCCCCCATACGAACCGCGCGGAGTACGCGGCGGTCAGCACCGAGCCGAGGACGAGGACGCCGAGGACGACCGGGTCCTCCTCGAACGCCGCGTACGCGGCCTCCTTGGCGACGAACCCCGACGCGATCGGGACCCCAGCCATCGAGGCGGCCGCGACGGTCCCGACGACGGCGAGCAGCGGCATCCGCCGCCCGAGCCCGGACAGTTCCCGCAGGTCGCGGGTGTGGGTCTGGTGGTCGACGATGCCGACGACGAGGAACAGCGCCGCCTTGAACGTGGCGTGCGCGACGAGCAGCGCGATCCCGGCCGTCGTGGCCGCCGCGGTCCCCGCGCCCACGAGGACGGTGAGGAACCCGAGCTGGCTGACGGTGCCGAACGCGAGCAGCAGCTTCACGTCGTGCTGGCGCAGCGAGCGGTACCCGCCGATCACCATCGTCGCCAGGCCCAGGACCAGCACGGTCGTCCGCCAGGCCGGGAGTTCCGCGGCGGCGGGCGCGAACCGGGCGATGAGGTAGATCCCGGCCTTCACCATGGCCGCGGCGTGCAGGTACGCGCTGACGGGGGTGGGCGCGGCCATCGCGGCGGGCAGCCAGAAGTGGAACGGCACGAGCGCCGACTTCGAGATCGCGCCCACGAGGACCAGCACGACGGCGACCGTCGTGGCCGTCCCGGTGGGGAAGTCCTCGAGCACCTCCGAGAGCCGGTAGGTGCCCGCCGACTGTCCGATGACGATCAGCCCCACGAGCATCGCCAGCCCGCCGAACGTCGTGACGACCAGGGCCTGCGTCGCGGCGCGTCGTGCGCTGCGCTTGTGCGCGTCGTACCCGATGAGCAGGTACGAGAACACCGTGGTGAGTTCCCAGAACACGTAGAGCTGGACGAGGTCGTCGGCCAGCACGAGGCCCGTCATGGCCCCCGTGAACGCGGTCAGGACGGCCGCGAACCGCGCCGACCCGGGGTCGTTCTCGTGGAAGTAGCTCCCGCAGTAGAACAGGACGAGCGCGCCCACACCCCCCACGAGGAGGGTGAGGACCCACGAGAGCGGGTCGAGGCGGAACGCGAGTTCCACGTGCAGGGACGGGACCCAGTTGACGACGACCTGGGGTCCGTCGCCGCGCAGGACGGCGGGGCCCTGGAACGCGGCCCAGACGGTCGTCGCCGCGGGGGCGAGGGCGAGCACGCTGAACGCTCGGCGGTCCAGGAGCCGGACCAGGGGCACGGCGAAGACGGCGGCGACAGCGTGGACGAGCAGCAGTGTCAGCACGGCCGGTCCTCACGAATCGGGGGCAGGTCGGTCTTCACAGGATAACCCAGACTTTCGTTCTGTTCGATTCGGAGTTCGCTGTTACCGTGGTCGGGTGTCATCGACCGTCGCCTGTCACGGCGCCGAGGTCACCGTCAGACCCGGCCTCGCAGGGCTCCCCGAACTCGCCGAACTCCTCGTAGCGCACCCCTCCGGGACGCTGTCGCTGAAGGTGGGACGGCGTTCCGTCGAGCTCCCCCCGGAGCTGGCCACCGCCCTCCGCGAGACCGTCCAGGCGTTGGCTCACGGCGAGGCCGTGACCCTCACCCCCCACGAGGCGCTGCTCACGACGCAGGAGGCCGCCGACGTGCTCGGCGTCAGCCGGCCCACGCTCGTGCGGCTGCTGGAGTCCGGCGCGCTGCCCCACACGAAGCCCGGCGTGCACCGACGGGTGCGGCTGGAGGACGTACTCGACTACGCCGAGGCGCACCGCAGGGGACGGGCGCCGCTGCCGCGGCACGGCTGATCCCCGCGTTCCGACCTTTGGTCCGTGCTCCGCGGGTCGGAACGTGCAGCTCCCCGTTCTCAGGCCAGCACCCCGGCGTCGGCGACCAGCTCCACCGCCGCGCGCGGACCCCTCCGCGTCAGCAGCGCCGCCCGCAGCTCCCGGCCTCCGCGTCGAAGCAGCCACGTCACGAGCACGACCCCCGAGGTGTCGACCTGGACTCCCACGTGGACCCCGTCGACGGTGATGACGGTGAAGTCACCACCGCTGGCGGTGTCCCGACTGCGGGCCACCCGTTGGGGCCACTGCGTGTTCTTGTCCCGCTCCTCGACGTCCAGAATCGACCCACCCCGCTGCACCGCCGACCACCGCAGCGCCCGCTCCCACGCCAGGTCGGCGGGGAGGTAAGTAACGCGCAGGTGCAGCCGGAGGGACCCCTCCACCAGTTGGTCCGCGACCGGCTCCATGGGGAGGCCGCGGTGGACGGAGATGCGCTCCACGACGTCCAGTCCGCGGAATGCAGGCAGGGTCGGGACCGGACCGCCCAGCAACCCCGCTGCCGTCGGCTCGTCGACGAGCTCATGGCGCCACGACAGGCTGCCCGGGGCGCGGCTGTGCCCGGCGAGAGCGTTGCCCAGCGCGTCATGGGGGACGAGCGCGGCCAGAGCGGTCGGCACCTTCGCGTCTAGGGTCACAAGGACAATCTTGGGTTCAGAGGAGCCGGGGACGCGCCGCTGGTGGCCTCTTCGTCCCGAAGCTTCGCGGACCATCCGGGACCGACTCGTCCTCTCTACTGCCGCTTCCAGTCCGGCCCGCAGGTGTCCGAGAGAGTCCGAGTCCGTTGTCACGCAGATAGACACTCGCTCGTACCTCGATGACCGCAGCTTGGGAAGCCTCGCGGAACAGGTCCGGGGATGTCGAGAGGCGCGTGTCGCGGACGTTCCAGGCCTACCAGGACGGCCTGTTGGCTCTCAACCGTCGATGTGGGTGGCGGGGCACTCGAACCACACTGTCTTGCCCGGTCCGTCGGACTGGGGCTCGTACCCCCACGTTGCTGCCAGCAGGTCGACCAGGGCGATCCCGCGACCTCCCGTGTCGTCCCACTCCGCGTCTCGCAGCACGGGCGGTTCAGGACTCGCGTCCACGACCCCGATGTGGACGCAGTCGGGTCGACGATCCAGCTCCAGCCGCAAGGGCTCTCTACCGTGTACGACCGCGTTGGTCACGAGCTCACTGGTCAGGAGCTGCACGACGTGCACCGTGTCTTCGTCCACGTGGGACGCGCATCGTCCGGTCATCCAGTGCCGCGCCAGACCGACAGCTGACAGTTGGGCGGGCAGGGCGAGTTCGTGGTGCTCCATGGCGTCTTCCTGTTCTGGCGCCTGGACCACTGGCCGCATGGTGCGCACTGCCGAGTCGACGCCGTACGGCGCCACTGCTGCCCACTGTGCAACCACTTGCGGGGTGATGCCATCAGAAGCCGTGTCGTCGGACCACGACTGGGCCCCTTGGTCGTTCGCCTCGCCGGCGCGGCAGGTCGCAGTAGCCTGAATGGACGCCAATGCGATCCAGTGAGCGCTCGTCATCCTCGTCGAGGCCTGCTGGACGCTGGTCGCGCACATCGTCACAGGATGCCCGCCGCCGCGGGGGCGGGATGGTAGGTAGCTCATGCACCGCAGACGGTGCCGTGGCGGGGCTTTCGTGGCATCAGCGCCCGAGAGCGCTCGATGAGTGCGTCACAGCCGGATGGGGTGCGGGTGGATCAGGCTCGGTTGGTGCAAGTCGTCGGCGGCTTGGCGCGTCGCGCGATCGGTGACTTCACTCTGGAGAGCCTCTTGCAGGACCTGGCTGTCGCGGTCGCTGATGTGCTCGAGATCGACGGTGTCGGCGTCAGCTACCACGACGGCGAGCACATGCGTGTCGTCCACACCCTGCCCCCGCTGGTCGACGGTGCCGAGCGAGTCCAGGAGGAGGACGGGAGCGGGCCGTGTCACGACGCGGTCAACACCGAGAGCCAGGTCTCAGAGGGTGAGCTGGCGCAGCACTCCTACCGGTGGCCTCGTTTCGCTGAGCAGGCCCTGGCTGCGGGTCTGAACGCGGTCGCAGCGCTGCCCATGTTGGGCCGGGGCCGTGCTTGGGGTGCTTTGAACCTGTACCGCCGCGAACCTGGGCCTTTCAGCGCTGAGGAGCTCACCGCGGCTCAGGTGCTGACCGATGTGGCCTGCGGGTACGTGGTCATGGCCCACGATCGTGCGGTCGCTGAGGAAGCCGAGCGGCAGGCAGCTCACACTGCGACGCACGACGGGCTCACGGGCCTGCCGAACCGGGCTCTGCTGTACGACCGGCTGAACCACGCCGTGGCGACGACCTCTCGCGGCCGACGTGCCATGGCTGTGATCTTCATCGACCTGGACGGCTTCAAGAGCGTCAACGACACCCACGGCCACCAGGCCGGGGATGAACTGCTCCGACAGGTCGCCGGTCGACTGTCCACGGTGGTCCGCAAGGGCGACACCTTGGCCCGGTGGGGCGGCGATGAGTTCGTCGTCATCTGTGAGGCGCTGACACCAGGGCATCCACGAAGCGCCGGAGCGGCGGCTGGTCGGAGCAGTGGTGACGCACCTCAAGGAGCAGATGAGCACGCCTTGGAGGTCATCGTCGATCGGCTGCACGGTGTCTTGGCGGCGCCTTTCGAGCTGCCCGCCGTGGTCCGGATCGGCGCTAGCGTCGGGGTGGCCGCTGGTGTTCCAGATGACGGCTCCTCCACTGGTCGTGATGACGTCGATGCACTGCTGCGCCTTGCCGATGAGGCCATGTACACGGCCAAGCGGCAGCAGCACCAGGATGCTGAGAGCTCCCACAAGGTGATCAACCTCTTGGTGGAGGAAGACTCCACCCGTACCGATGGGTGACCACCGGGAGCATCCGCCTCGGTAGGACCTGCAGTCGGTGTCGCGCGTCGGGTGTGCTGTCCGGACCGGGGCCGGCCCCTGACCGACGTTCACTGATGTTGCGTGCAGTCCTCACGCCCCCGCCGTGAACAGGTCTTGAGCGATACTGGTCGTGGTCGTAGCCCACGGCCAGCTGTCCGAAGACGTTTCCGCGACCTACCGGTGGTCGGCCATGATGAGCGCGCACGCTGCGTCGCACACGGGTGGCGATCAGTTCGAGCCTGGAAGTGAGGGGACCTGAGGTGGAGCGCTCAGCGGAGCAGCCGAGCGACGACCGGACCACCTCGGTGGCGAAAGTCCCCGAAAGCGCTGTCACAGCAGCTCACACCCTGCTGTCAGATGTTCGGCGGGTCCGGGCGGCGGAACGACTGCTGGCCGCCAAGCCGGGTGCCCCCGGCCTGGAACGCATCGCCCTGCTGGCCGGTCAGTTGCTGGGAGCGACAGCCACCCAGGTCTCGCTGCTGGGCCGTGAACACGTGGTCCTGGCCGGTACGGGGCTTTCCCCGTCAGCGGTCGGTTCCTCCACCGCGCTGGAAGAGACGATGTGCACGCTGAGCATCACGTCCGACGGCCCCATGATCGTCGAGGACGCCCCCAGCGATGCGCGTGTGCAGGACATGCCTGCGGTGACCTCCGGTGAGGTCGGCGCGTACCTGGGGGTGGCTCTGACGGGCTCGGCGGGAGTGCCGGTGGGGTCGTTGTGCGTCTTCGACCCGGCTCCTCGCAGCTGGACCGCTGCCGACGTCCGGACCCTGCAGCAGCTGGCCTTCCTCATCGTCAGCGAGCTGGAGCTGACCGCCCTTTCGATCGAGCACGAAGCCAGCAACACCTTGCTGGAGCTGGCGGCACAAGCTGCCGGGGTCGGTGCCTTCACCTTGCACGTGCCGAGCGGGCGGGTGACGTGGGACGAGCAGATGCACGCCCTGTTCGGCTTGGACCCGGCCGACCCGGACGAGCAGGTCACCAGCTTGAGCGACGTCATGGCGCGCATCCACCCCGACGACCGTGCGGACGTCACCTCCAGGCTGACCGAGGCCGTCGACACGTTGGGGGATTTCTTCACCGTGTACCGCGCGGTGCGGCCCGACGGCTCACTGCGCTGGCTGCAGGCCCGTGGACGCATATTGGCCGGTACCGACCGCACTCCGGTGCGCTTGATCGGCACCACTCACGACGTCACCGAGGAGCAGGAAGGCGCGCAACGAACGGCGGCCCGCTTCAACCTGCTCGTCGAGGTCACCGAGGCGTTGAGCACGACGTCGAACGACAGCGGACACGGTGCCACCAACTCCGTGGCCGAGCGCGCAGTACAGGGACTGGCCGAACTGCTGGTCCCCGCGTTGGGTGACTGGTGCGTCATCAGCCTCGTCGACGACGACGCCCCGGCCGCCGACCCGGCCAGAGCCCGGACAGCGCACGTCAACGAGCTCCGCCGCGGCCTGCGGGACCTCAGCAGCTGGCACCGCGATCCTCAGCGGCGCGCAGCGGCTGAGAGCTACGCCCTGCACCGCTTCGACGAGATCGGCGACGACGCCTTCATCCTGCGCGCACTTCGTCACTCCCGGCCCCTGCTGGTGACGGAGGCGACGAAAAACATCGGTGCTACGTTCCCGTCCGAGGCGTACTCTCTCCGCGCTCTGGACGATCTGGCCCCGCACAGCGCCTACATGCTTCCGCTGCGGGGACGTGGCCGGACCCTGGGCATCCTGTCGCTGTTCACCTCACGTGAGCGTGGGCCCTTCAGCGACGAAGAGCTGATGACTGCTCGTGACGTGGCTGATCGGATCGGTCTTGCTCTGGATGCTTCCCGGCTGCACCGCCAGCACCAGCACATCGCTGAGGGTCTGCAGCGGTCCTTGCTGACCAGCCCGGTGCAGCCGGACCACCTGCAGATCGTCGTGCGCTACATGGCAGCGGCCGAGGCCGCTCAGGTCGGTGGGGACTGGTACGACGCCTTCATCCAGCCCGGTGGTGCGACGGTCCTCGTCATCGGTGACGTCCTGGGACACGACGTGCGCTCGGCGGCAGCGATGAGTCAGGTCCGCTCGACGGTTCGTGCTTTCGGTGCCATCGGCGACGAAGGGCCGGCTGCGATCCTGCGTCAGACCGATGAGGTCATGCGCACGCTGATGATCGACACCACCGCGACCGCTCTGGCTGCCCGCTTGGAACAGGACGGGGACGAGGTCGAACGCGGCATCACACGGGTGCGGTGGTCCAGCGCCGGTCACCCCCCGGCGATGCTCATCAATCCCGACGGCACCGTCACTGCTCTCGCCGACGTCGGACACGACCTGCTCCTGGGGGTGGAACCAAGCTTGCCCCGGCACGAGTCGGAGCTCCTACTCGACCGCGGCGCGACCTTGCTGCTCTTCACCGACGGCCTCGTGGAGCGCCGCGACCAGCCTCTGGGCGAGGGCTTGGAGCGGCTACGCGACACGCTGCAGCGCCTCGCCGCTGACGGTTCCTCGCTCGACGATCTCGTCGATGCCGCCTTGGCCGCAATGTTGCCCAGCCACCCCGAGGACGACGCCGCCGTCCTCGCTGTGCGGCTGCACCGCCAGGATCGTCCGCGACCGGCCGAAGCCGGCCCGAACCGCGTACCGCCCGGTGTGCCCGCAGAGCCCCCCATCGTCGCCTGAGTTGCTGAGGGGCGAGGTCCGATGTGTCTTCGCAGGGAGCTGCGAGAGGCGTCGGACCCTGAGTCGCACCGTAGCTCGGCGTCTGGTTGGCCTCTTTCGTCCCGAAGCTTCGCAGGCAAGTCAAAATGAGACTGGTGCGCCTCAACGAGGTTCAGGGCGGCCCCCGTCGCCCCAGTGCATCCATGCCGGTTGTCACGCAGTTAGACATACAGCGGTATGAATCGGTAGGTCGGCGAGTCACGCACGCTTAAACCGCACCATTGGGGCACCTGCCCGATGTCTCGCAGAACCGAGACGTCGTAAACGGCATTTTTGACAGTGCGACAAGCGCCATTGACAGCAGATACTGCGGTACCTCATTCCATTTCGTTCGATTCAGATTCAGACTCGTCATCGCTCGTCAAGACTGCAAGAACGGCGCTAGTAAAAGCCCCTTTGAAATCTGCAACGACCTCGCTTTTGGCGATAGCAGCCACAAGCAGCGCGGCGTAATAATGAGGGACCTCTGTGGAGGCACAACCAGCCTCCGCCGCATACTTTGCGAATATCTCTGCGGCTCTCGCGCTTCTTACGAGAACGATGAGCTCCGAGACGGAACGTACACCAGCCGCTTGCAGAATTTCGACGCAAAGCGCATCACTATGGTGGGTCTTTGCCGCACTGGGAGCAGCATCTGATCGCCAACCCGGCGCCTGCGGCATTACGACTTCGAAAGCGGCCGCTAATCTGGCTGAATCAAGATCCTGCTCGAGAGACATGTGAGCCCTGTAAGCAGCGATGTAAGTGTCGACCAAACGGTACTTGGCATCTCTTAGATTTTCGAGCTCCCGATCGAGAATTTCTAGCGTGCTAGCCACCGCGTAAACACGACGCCTAAATTGCTCATCGTAGACAACGCCGCTCTTATAAACGACTTCATGTTCTACCTGCGCCCATGCATGCTCAAGTAGCGTTCTTATCTGAATCTCAACATAAACTGGCGGCTCGGTCGGGAGTTTCGCCATAGCTAATTCAGATTCTGGCAGAGTTCCAATGATGTGGACTGATCTATAGCCAAACTGAGACGCCGTGAGGTTGTCTCGCTTGTCCCCGCTTCGCTCCGAGTCGACTGTGCCCAGAATGCTGCGAACATAACCAGATATCTTATCGACTTCGTCGGAGTAGTAAGTAATTATTCGCGCGCCTACTAGGTCGGTCAGATCTGTCTCTGGATTTTCGTAGTGCTTGCGACGGAGCTTTTCGCGTACGCTTTGGGGCTCTTTAGCGCGAGCCGTGACGGCCTGCACTGGCATGCCCTGCTCAAGGAGTCTCCTTAACAGGAATTCCTGCGCCAGTACGGCGTGCTGGACGTAGATTGGATGCTCTCGTGAATACTTTTCTGCGAAAGCAGCAGGTTTTCCGTCACTCACTAGGCACCTCGAAACGGGTCAGGATCCTCCTGGCTAGGATTTCGCGCCGGGTCTCCCTTGGTTTGATGTTGTCCGTCTGACGGCTAGCGGCAGCTAGGTATCGTGCTACGTCACCATCCGCCGTACCATCGGCACACTCCGCATCAAATTCAACGAGACGTTTTCCCGACGACTCGGGGTCCAATTCATCGACTCCGCCCGCCGCAAGAGAAATCATATCTATTGCCGAAATCAGCGAATAGTAATCAACAGGGCGACGGAATCGGGTTTCAGCAAGGCTCGGAAGGGCGTTCGAAATCCATTCCTGGTACCCGCGGAGGCGCTCTCGAACCTCTTCTGCTTCTGGGAACTCTGCCCGGAATGTCTGGTACCAGAGATCAATGCTTGCCTTCTTGTCTTGTGGACCCTCCATAAGCAGAATTACCAATTCTGCAGCAAATTCCGTGCTTCGATGCCTCTGCAACTGCGCAGCAGACAGGATGCGATTGTCTGCCCAGTATGTCCATAGGCCCACTTCTTCTACAAAGTTGGCGAAGGCGCCCGTCTCTCGAGCATTGCGGATTTCTGCCGAGTTAAGCGATACCACGAATCGATTAAATCGCACGAAGATGTCTTTGATGTCTTCTTCGTTGTATTCCGAGAGTTCTTCAACAACGAAGTCATAATTTAGAATCTGACCCTGGTCGACCGGCTCAAGCGTTTGGAACTTTTTTCCACTCCGACTCGGCCCAGCTTGGTCCCCTAGGCGAAAACGACCATCCAGGTAGTCGAACACTGTTCGGAGGCGCTGTTGACCATCAATGACTTCATATGTAATCCGCCCACCTAGGGTGGCGCTAGTTCGCTTAACTAGCAGCGGCGGAATAGGACGATCGCGCAGAATGGAGTCCAGAAGGTAAACCTTTGCTGCCCGCGGCCAAACACTATTGCGCTGATATCCGGGCACTAGATTCAGCTGGCCGGACTGGTAAAGCTGATGCAGAAGACCAACATCTTTGGTGGTTGTAGTTCTCTTAGCCACTGATCGTCTCCCCCTCGAGTACCTGATCCCCACACCGTGCCACACAGAGAGCTCCAAGGGGGAGTTCTTGTTGAGATGGCCCTAGTGCCCGCGTAGCCCGCACGTCATCGCTCGCGGTGCATGGATGCGCGGCGCTAATCCAGCCATGCGCGAAGGCACCCGCGCGTCCATGTAGCGCAACCTGGGGTCCAGGGGCGGGAGCCCCTGGTACCACTCAGCTGCTACCGACTGGCATCAGGCATTAGAGAGGTGGTGCACCGATGCGACGCCGGGCCTCGTGGCTGTCGGCGAGCACGGCCGCAGGCCGCGCGCAGACGGCGGCCGCGGAGGGGCGGTGACGCCGGCGGGCGCGTCCGCCGCCTTGACGGAGTAGAGAAAGTTCTCACAGCTGGACTTGGTGAGGTGCGGGCACCCACTGCCCCTCGTGGATCAGTAGGCTCGTTGTATGGATGAGCCCGCCGTGCAGGAGCCGCCTCGGTGGCAGGTCTTCGGTGAGCGGACCATCTACGACAACCCGTGGGTGCGACTGGTCCTCGTCGATCTGGAGCCCCCGGACGGGAAGCGGTTCGAGCATCACGTGGTGCGTCTCCAGCGCGTGGCCGTCGCGCTCGTGCTCAACGCCGCTGGCGACCAGGTGCTCATGCTCCGCAGACATCGCTTCCTGACGGATCAGGTGGGCTGGGAGCTGCCGGGCGGCATCGTGGACGCAGGCGAGACGGCCTTGCAGACCGCCGCCAGAGAAGCCGAAGAGGAGACCGGTTGGCGTCCCAGTGGTGGACGCCAGCTGCTCGAGTTCCAACCCATGGTGGGGATGGTCGACACCCCTCACGAGGTCTACGTGTTCGAGCAGGCGCAACAAGTTGGAGCGCCTACGGATCTGGTCGAGGCCGGCGTCGTCGACTGGGTGGCCCTCGACGATGTGGTGGAGCTAATCGACCGGGGCGAGATCCTCGGCTCCGGCTCCATCACAGGGTTGCTGCGCTTCCTCGTGGATCGGCGGCTCTGACCTTCACGCTGCCTGACGCAGCGCCTCCAGCCGTCGGCGCTGGCGCACCGACCCCATCCGGTTCGCCAGTGAGGTGGCCTGACGCAAGTAGTGCTGCGCCTGATCGCGGTCGTCGCGGTGCAACTCAGCGGCGGCCAGATCGACCAGCACGCTGGCTTCGGCTCGGCTGTAGCGACCACGAACGCTGGCCAGGCCCTCCAGGAGCTCATCGACGGCGCTGGGGTCGTGCAGCCGACCAAGGCAGTGTCCGCGCCAGCGGGTGAGGTTGGCGGTGTCCAGGCGGAGGTACGGCGTGAGGGCGGCATCGTCATCGCTGCTCGGCAGGAGCGACTCAGCGGCGGCGAGAGACCTGCGGGCTGCCTCGCCGTCACCTGCAGCAGCACGGTTCTCGGCCTCTGCTGCGTGGAGCCAGGCCATGAGGCGAGGCGGTAGCCCATGCAGCCGACGGGCCTCAGCGACCATGTCCGCGCCATCACGTCCTCGTCCGAGGTCAAGCAGCGCGAAAGACTGCTCCCCCGTCGCGTGAGCAAGCAGCGAGCGCGGGTTGTGTCCACCAGAGTGGTGTACGACCAGGCCGGTGACAGGCGTGGCTGACACGTAGAAGGCGGCCACCGCGTGATGCTTCGAAGGACCTCTC